>DASWID010000102.1 GCA_036397855.1 Thermodesulfobacteriota bacterium
ACATATTCACTAATTGGGGCAAATATAAGGGGAAAGAAGTTTCCCTAGATTTGAATAAGCGACTTCCCGCTTTCATTGCGAGGGACTGAAAAAGTCCCGAAGCAATCTCCTTCAAGACTCACTGGGCATCTCGTAATATACCCGATTGTAGTATTGATGTAGCATATTGTTTCGCTGGAGCCTGTACTGAGCAAAGTCGAAGGGGGATTTAGGGAGATTTTAACGTCTTCGTTACTCATTTTCCTAACGCAATTTTTGGAATGCCGTTCAAGTCCTTTTGATTCCGAAAAGGACTAATCAAATTAAATCTATTCCAGAGCGATGGCGAAGCAATCTCCTACCAACACCATCAGCGTGGACTGATTAAAACACGACTGATGGTTTCTTACAAGAATCCTCATTGACACCCAGTGATAGTTTAAGTAGTTTTTTCCCGGTTAAGTTATAATTTGGAGAGGTGGCCGAGTGGCCGAAGGCACTCGCCTGCTAAGCGAGTAGGGGGATAAAACTCCCTCGTGGGTTCGAATCCCACCCTCTCCGCCAATCTTCTAAGAATCCTGTGCGCCCGTAGCTCAGATGGATAGAGCGCCGGACTACGAATCCGAAGGTCGGGGGTTCGACTCCCTCCGGGCGCGCAAATAGAATTAGGGGTGACCGATACAGCCGACCCCCTATTCCTATTCGTACTTGTTGGGTATGCTATTTTACTGGGGTTCGTCTCTTCCAGAATACCAGCTATTTTGGGGATACCATATTATGTGCTCATTATTTTAAATCGTAATAACAGATTTAACTATTTAATTGATTGAAGGGATATGTAGGTCTTATAATTAAATTAAGAGTTTTAAATAAAAAAGGAATCGGTTCTTATTGACAATGAGGGATGATCAATATGATTTCGGAACACTCTGATAATCAGTTGAATGACGACGCAGCGCGATCGCATATTCTATCGCTTGAAGACGGGCTCACCGAACACAGCAAATGCCTTAAGGATTGGCACCGTAGTCTTTTGTGCGGATTACCGGTAAGCGATGTGTATCTATTGAAAGATGGCTATCTCAAATGCGATTTTGGCAAATGGTATCGTAACCAAACTTCTACGTACCTGAGCAATAATGAGGATTTTCTCTTGATTAATAAGGCCCATCGAGAAATGCATGATATTGCACGAGTCTTGGCGTTGAAGTCAATACTCGAGGATCCAATCACAAAAGAAGACTACGATGTATTAAGCGAAAGGGAACAAGAATTGACTACGTTACTCCACAAGTTAAAAGATAAGCTTCATGAAAATATGTCTAAGATAGATTTTCTGACAGGTGCTCCCACTCGCCAACCGTTTTTGCAAACTTTTTCTAAGGAACAAGCGAGAGCATTAAGAACAGGCGAGCGGTGCGTAATTGCGTTAATTGACCTGGACAATCTGAAGGATGTTAATGATACATACGGTCATTTGTCAGGTGATAAGGTTTTGAAAGATGCGGCGAAGTACCTCATCCGTAACCTCAGAAAATATGATTCTATTTGTCGATATGGAGGCGATGAATTTCTTATCTGCATACCGCAAACAACCCCGGATACCGCTCGAGAAATTATCACCCGGTTACAGATGGGATTGTCTTCGTTGCCTATCAGATTAGATGAAGAACTTGTTGTAAACATTACGGCTTCTGTTGGAGCTACAGTAATGGCAACTGAACAGTCCATTGATGAAATTATTGCTCGAGCTGATGAAGCCTTATACAATGCAAAAAGAAAGGGAAAAAATCAAATTATTTTTTTCGAAAATAATGGTTGAAGTATGGGTGCTTATATTCTTGCTGGTTTCTTAGTAATTAGGTAGGTGATACATTAAACTTATTATATTTGTGAAGGGACCGAGCGTGAGGTTTCACATTTTATGATAACGGGTAATGATTAATTTCTCGAGTAACAGATTATAAATACACGACATGGGGCGCCTAAATTTTTATCTTGATAATATGAAATAGAATCTTCGGCAATGTATCGAATAAATCATACAAACGAAAAAAATAAGAATAGAGAGAAAATACTTATAGTTGATGATGAAAAGATCTTAGCAGATTTGCTGAAGGAAATTGCCGAGGAGGAGGGTTTTGCAAGTGAAAGTGTGACGAATGGAATTGAGTGTCTAGAAAAGTTCAGGGACGGAGACTTTTACGACATAGTTCTTCTGGACATCCATATGCCAAAAATCAGTGGAATTGAGACACTGAGAAGACTTCAAAAACTCTATCCCGATATCTCGATAATAATGGTAACTGCATCGAAAGAATTCGAATACGCAAGGTTGGCACTTAAGGAAGGGGCATATGATTATATTGTCAAGCCTTTTGATAATAGTAGTGTAAAGTCGGTAATAAATCGTGCGGTTGAGAGATCGAGGTTGATTAACGATATCAAGGATTATCAGGAAAATCTTGAGAGAA
>DASWID010000103.1 GCA_036397855.1 Thermodesulfobacteriota bacterium
ATACGACATGTCCAGCCAAAGAGAGCCGTCTTCTCGAATGTCTGCAATCTTCTCCAAGATCGCATCCACATACTTGGGCTGGCCATATGGTGCAAGCCCCATAAGCTTGTATTCACCGGAATTCACCTTGAACCCAGTATAATATGTGAACGCCGTGTATAGCATCCCTAAAGAGTGAGGAAAACGCATTTCGTGTGTAAGAGTAATTTTGTTCCCGCGCCCCGTACCGATTGAACTGGTTCCCCATTCACCTACCGCGTCAAGGGTCAAAATGGCGGCATCCTCAAACGGGGAAGGGAAAAACGCGCTGGCAGCATGAGATTCATGATGATCCGTGAAGCAGAGTTGTCCACTGAATTCAGCGCCAAGTTCATCTAAAATTGCTTTAGGCATATCCAACTTATGATTTACCCAAAGCGGCATCGCTCTCTGGAATGATTCAAAGCCCCTTGGAGTAAACGCAAGATACGTTTCAAGTATACGATCAAACTTAACTAAAGGTTTTTCATAGAAGACAACATAGTCAAGCTGACTAGAATTGATCTCACCTGCAGTAAGACAGTAAGCGATGGCGTTGCGGGGGAAATCGGGATCGTGCTTACGGCGAGTAAAACGCTCCTCTTGGGCGGCCGCAACAATCTCACCGTCTCGTATCAAAGCCGCAGCAGAATCGTGAAAGAACGCTGATATTCCTAGAATGTTAATCGTCATATTACCTTACTTTGCTCTCATGCTCGAGAACTCACCGATCGTGGGCACATACTGTCCAGAACCCTTTGGGCAGCGTTCTCCCCGCTAATAAAAGACTCATCAGTCCAATGATGCCCCCATTCGCCGTATCTTCCACAATAAATTACTCCTATATCGTCAAGATATCCATGGACGGTTGCCAAAGCATCTGCACGGTCAAGATCAAATATAACGTTCGCATATGGAGCAATCGTGGCCCCCCTGTACAAGATCTTGTCATCCCCGCGGATAAGTCCACAGCGCTTAAGGTCTGAAATAACAGGATGAATGCACTCCCCAGGAGATCGATCCAGAGGGCGATATTTTTTTGAATAATAAACCTCAGCCTGAATACTTCCTGCTCCGTGGGGAACATTGTTTGGCGAAAGCATATGTGGAAAGTTCAACCGAGTAAAAAAGAAATCCGGGTCATAGAAATAAGTCCAGTGCGCTTCTGAAATATCCTCACGGTTAACACCAATATTGACAACAACGACTGTACTATATGAGAGTCTCTGAGAAGCCTCTATAACATCAGCCGGAACTCCAGAGATCAACGGTATCAAATCTGGCAATGGTATGGAGGAAATAATATATTCGTAGGAGCACATGACTGAATTTTCAAAATAAAGCTTTCGAGCACGTGGATCAAGCTTAATGAGTCCATGATTTAGACGAATATCAGTCTGAGATGGAAACTTATCAAGATAAGATACAAAGCCATTGTGCGATGGGTAACGGAAATGATCGATGTAGTGAACATCTGGGGTTACTGGAGACAATGCACCCTGCGATACCTCGTCCAGATTTGGTCGATACACCCTTTGACCGAGCCAGTCTGTGCTCATATTGTCTGCTTTCGTCGTGTGGTACTTTAGTCCGTATTCCATTGGAAATGTTTCGGAAAATGTTTTCCCGAAACTTGCATAGAGCCAGTCTGCATAAGTCTTGATTTCACCATAGTGGTTGTTCTGAGCATATATAAAATCGCGCAGGACATCTACTATGAGGTCTTTGGGCAAACCATAGAGATTACATTGAACGGGATGTTTGATCCAGTGTCCTTGCCAGTAATTATTTGTGCGAGCCTGAATAGTTTCAAATTCATTATTAACACTTTCAGCAAAGATCTTCTGTATTCGTTCATTCTTCGTAAATGAAATGTGTGGTCCATCATCAAAGATAAAACCACTATCGAACTTGAAGGACGCTGTATGGCCTCCATGATAGGGCTTTTTCTCATAGATTACGGATCTAACACCTTCTTTGAGAAGCCGGTTCGAGGCCCCGAACCCCGCCATGCCTGCCCCCAATATTGCAATCCTTGTCATATTTTCTTCTCTACCTCGTACTTCAGCTGGCTTTTCCACCACTGGATTGTCTGCTCCAAACCATGATCCAAATCGTATTTTGGTCTCCACCCCACTTCGTCAAACAAACGATTAACATCAGCCACTACCAGAGCAGCTTCGTTTGGGGAAACCGGCAGCTCACCCAGTCGAATTAAATCCTCTCTCTTCAATTTTCCAGCAATTCTAAAAATAATTTCTTTCAGAAAAACTGGCCGTCCCGAACCAACATTGACTGGACCAAAAACTTCGCTTTCTAACAACGAAACAAATGCGTCCGCAACATCTTCGACGTAAAGATAATCACGGATCTGATTGCCATGGGAACAAAGGGCTGGCTCGCCATGGAGAATAGAGCCAATAACCGATGAGACAAGGCGCGTCGAATATTCGTGGGGACCATAGACAAAAAAGACCCTTCCCCAGGCACTGCTTAATCCGGTTTCAATGGAATATGCATCAAGCAAAGTTTGTAACGAATTCTTACACTTACCATAAAAGGTAGCTGGAACCCTGGGAGTAAGAAATTCTGAACAATATCCATAATTCCAATCGTATTCGTAACAAGACCCAGCCATAACAATTCGCTTTCCACCATGCTCTTGAAATAGTTGTAATAAATCCAAGCTTGTCTGAACCCACTGTAAATTCTCACTGGCTTTGATCAATTTTCCAGGAATCACATACCAGGCAAGATGAAGAAGGTGAGTCGGTTGGAATTTTAATATTAATTCTTGAAGCGGTTTCAGATCCAGCAGATCAGCCACGTGCCATTTTACTCTAGACAGAAATTTCCCTGATTTGTTTGATGTAACAGCATGAACCTCGTATCCTCTTTCTAAAAGTAATGGTAGACAGTGCCGGCCGATAAAACCAGTCGCCCCGGTAACTAAAACCTTATTTGTCATAAGAGTAAGAAAAATTTATATTGACCTAATCATAGTTATTAAATCAACGTTTTCATGAAAAGAAGTCGGGCCAGTCTTTATCCTTATCTGAAATAATCAGTGAATCCGTTATTGGCCATTCTATGGTAAACGTTGGATCGTCCCAACGAATGCCACATTCAGATTCTGGCGAATAGAACTCTGATACAGGGTAAAATACTTCAGTATTGTCCTCTAGTGTTTTAAAACCGTGTGCAACTCCACTAGGCACATAAAGCATTTTATGATTATCCGCTATCAATTCGACTCCCATCCAATGCTTGTAGGTATGCGACTCAGGTTTAATGTCAATAATCACATCATAAATCGCACCTTTGGTGCAACATATTAGCTTAACCTCTTGATGTGGTTGAACTTGATAATGTAAGCCCCTGATTGTTCCTGCCTTCCTGCTACAAGACTTGTTAAATTGAACAAACTGCGAGATTAAACCGTGAGACTCAAATTCCTCTTTGCACCATATGCGGAAAAAGGAACCACGTTCATCCTCTAACTTATCAATCTCAATAAGGAAAGCACCTTTGATTTTTGTTTCTGTGAAAATCACGAGTAAACCTTAACTTCGGGTATAGGAACGATAAATCTACCCCCCCATTCCCGTATAAAAGCCATCTGTTCCATGATTTCAGCCTTGAGATTCCAAGGCAGTATTAACAGATAATCTGGTTTCGTCTGTCTAATTTTAGACGGATGATGGATTGGAATATGGACTCCAGGCATCATATAGCCCTGTTTATGATGATTGCGATCAACCGTATAGTCAATAAATTCAGCCCGGATGCCACAGTAATTCAAAAGTACACAACCTTTCCCCGGTGCACCATAACCGACAATGGATCGACCCTCACGCTTAACCTTTATCAAAAATTCTAATAACTTATTTTTGGTTGCCTGTACCTTATCTGAAAAAGAAGCATAAGTCTCGATATTGTTGAGGCCCGCCGTCAATTCCCTTTCTTTTAAAATCTGTACCCGCTTAGAAATAGACTTCGAGTCATCCTCTATATGACTGGCAAAGATTCGTAACGAGCCCCCATGTGTGGATAATTCTTCAACATCAAATATGGTTAAGCCATGTTTAGAAAAAATCTTGTTCACAACAATAAATGAAAGGTATGAGAAATGTTCATGAAAGATAGTATCAAATTGATTGTCATTAATTAATTTCATCAAATGGGGGAATTCCATGGTGATAACGCCTTGACGTCTAAGCAGGATTTTCAAACCTGCGACAAAATCATTTATATCTGGTACATGGGCTAGGACATTGTTTCCCAACACAAGATCTCCCTTTATCCCCGTGGAAGACAATTCTTTAGCGGTATTTACGCCAAAAAATTTCGTAATCGTTGGTATACCTGCAGTCTTAGCCACCCTTGCCACGTTTTTAGCGGGCTCAATGCCTAATACTGGCACTCCCTTTTCCTTGAAAAATTGCAGCAGATAACCATCATTACTGGCGATCTCGACGACCTGATTTCCAGAGCTAAAGCCAAACCGCTCAATCATATATTCCACATAAGCTTTTGCATGTTGAAGCCAGGATTCCGAATAGGATGAAAAATATGGATAATCGCTAAAGAGCTGCTCTGGTGTTTGAACCTCTGGAAGCTGAACCAAATAACAATTTTCACATACGTAGACGTGAAGTGGATAAAATGGTTCCATTTTTAGCAGTTCTTCCGGCTTGATATAAGAACTAACAAGCGGGCACATTCCCATGTCAATAAATGTGTGATTCAAAACTGTTTTGCAGAAATTACACCTCAAAATATTCATGACTAATCAAACCATAGTCTTCAAAATATCTGAAGTTACCCGAGAGTCCTCACATTTTCATTTTCTTGATAGCTGCGTCATCAGATAGTTTGGATTTCTCATGACCAACAGCCCCATAATTTTCATAGCGATTTATCTGAGCTTCTGTGAGACTTCTCATATTGTTATGATTTTGATAGCCCCGATACCATTCAGCAATCCAATCCAAGGCAGTCGAGATACTCAGTCTCGGTGACCAATGAAGCAAGCTTTTTGCCTTTGAACAGTCTAATTTAAGATAATTGTCTTCATGTGGATGATGAGCTCCATCTAACTCCCATCGAGCATTACCTTTCCACTGGTTAATAAGATAATCCACAATCCATGCGACAGATCTAACTTCTTCATCGTTTGGCCCAAAATTCCAACTCTGAGAGAATTGAGGCCCTAGATTCCATAAATGTTCAGCCAGAACTAGATAGCCTCTTAGCGGTTCCAATACATACTGCCAGGGACGAATGCTATTTGGATTGCGAATAATTACAGGCCTTTTGTCCATAAGAGCTTTCATAATGTCAGGGATAAGGCGATCACTGGCCCAATCCCCACCCCCAATTACATTGCCAGCTCTTGTACTTGCCAATGCTACCCGGTGATCTCGATCCTCCTCCGCAGGGAAATAGGAGTTACGATAGGCCGCTATAACCAACTCCGCACATCCTTTACTACTGGAGTAGGGATCGTGTCCACCCATAGGCTCGTTTTCTCTGTATCCCCAGTGCCATTCTTTGTTTTCATAGCATTTATCACTGGTAATGCAAACTACGACGCGCACACTATCAGATTGTCGCACTGACTCAAGTACGTTGACCGTACCCATGACATTAGTAGCGTATGTTTCAACAGGATTGATATAAGAATAGCGCACCAATGACTTGGCAGCCATATGGATGATGATTTCGGGTTCGTATTTAGTGAAAACCTTTTTTAGATGTTCCAAATCACGAATATCTCCGACAATCGATGTCATACCCTTGGCTACCCTTGCTATTTCGAACAAACTCGGTTGTGTCGGCGGTGGAAGAGCGTATCCTAAGACATTCGCATCCAAGCTCTGTAGCCACAATGATAACCAACTTCCTTTAAAGCCGGTGTGACCCGTAACCAGGACATTCTTGTCTTTCCAGAATCTTTGGTTCATTATCAAATCTTCCAAGGTGGATTTTCAGAAGCCCAAAGCTCTTCAAGAACGTACTTGTCTCTTAAAGTATCCATAGGTTGCCAAAATCCTTTATGCCTGTAAGCTGATAGTTGGCCGTTTTGTGCTAACCTTTGCAGCGGCTCCAGCTCCCACACAGTCGAATCATTCCTTATGTAGTCTATTACACCTGGTTCCAATACGAAAAACCCACCATTTAGCCACGCCCCCTCATCTCGTCGCTTTTCCCTAAAATTCGAAACTTTAGTTTGTTCTTCCCTCAAAGTGAAAGTTCCAAATCGACCTGGCATCTGAACTGCTGTTAATGTAGCCAAGGTATCTTGCTTCCTGTGAAATTCTATTAGCTGTTTTATATTTACATCACTCACACCATCGCCATAGGTAAAACAGAAAGTTTCCTTATCAAGAAATTTCTCAACACGTTTAAGTCGTCCGCCAGTCATTGTCTTTTCACCTGTATCGACTAATGTAACCCTCCAAGGCTCAACTCCATTTCGATGAACTTCCATATTGTTATTTTTCATGTCAAACGTAACATCGGACATGTGGAGGAAATAATTGGAAAAGTACTCTTTGATGACATAGCCCCTGTATCCACAACAGATGACGAAGTCATTGAAACCGAAGGCAGAATAGATTTTCATGATATGCCACAAAATCGGTCTGTTTCCGACTTCCACCATCGGTTTGGGTTGAACGCCACTCTCTTCACTGATGCGTGAGCCATACCCACCAGCAAGGATTACTACTTTCATCAGAAACCTCCCCCCCTTTTATTTAATGTATCCCATAAACCAGACAAATATATTCATTCGATGGGTCATTGATATTCACTTAAAGCTAGAATTTAACGACAATGATTTATTTTGGTTAGTAAATCGAAGTGACTCTGTTCTTTAATAAATTATAGGTGAGATGCCTATAGATTATTCACTATCAGGTCAAAATGAAGGCTAGATGGTATATGAAAGAATCTCTTTCCGGGATTTGCTAAGTTAGTTAACCAAAACAAAGTTAACATAATTTAGATTAAAGCCACCTGTGTCCATTTCTATCCTCATCACCTGCTCACCAGCATTTAACTGCACCCCTTCTACCGTTACAGTCTGCCAGCTTTGCTCTCCACCCGTGTTGGGTACTCCTATTGCACCCGTCTTATCTACTCCATTAAATTTGATCCGAAAGACATTACCACTCTCCTCCGAAGCCACACGCGCTTCTATCCTGTAAGTGCCCGAGGAAGTAACACTCACGGTGTATTCCAACCAATCCCCAGGCTCTGTTCCCTTAATATTAAAACCCCCTCCTACGTCTGTAGAATCCTCAAGATTCAAATTTGAGGCATCTACCCGATGCGTTGGCCAAACAGTAGGGAACGTATTAAAAAAGGCATAACCTTTCCCACCCCAGTCAAAGTCTTCCGCCTCAATAACACCTGGAATACTAGCAGGTGTATCATAAAAGGGAGCCTGTTGTACTACCGTTCCACTATATGCCGCAGGGTTTGATAGGACTCGCCACCATTCATCCGTTGCTATAGATTTACTAGCGCTAGTGACTACCAATGCGTTACCATTAGGATCATCTTTGAAAGCTGGTACCTTCGAGAAAGGATTCCCCCATGAATTGGTTGCATCTATCCAGTGACTGAACGAAACCCGTTTGGTTGTGAGTACATAATCAGTCCTCATTAAAGCTATGGCAGGCGGTACATCAATATCAACATTGTCAGGAAGATTAACACGAAGCTGGTCCTTATCAACCATAAAACGCTTTAGCTCATTCTCAGGTATTTCTGTTCCTCCCAGCCTTGATTTAAAAACGTCTGGAGCATTGTCTTTAGATACCTTAAATTGTACATACCTAAACTTTTGGAGCACTATAAAAGCAGCCCATCCGTCTAACTGCCCATTATAACCGTTCATGTCATTCTCTCTCTCAAAAACAGAAACAACTACGACTTTGTCATCAATACTGTTGTCCAACAGATAAGCATCTGCCACTGCGGTCAGAGGACCACCTGTAACTATAACCAATGGGTTTTCTGGTGTAGCTTTGTTTGCTTGTTGTACGATCAGGCGACTGCCTGGGGTATCAATAGGTTCCGTATCTTCAATTGTGTCAGAGACAGGATGCGCAAGGGGTCTTGCAGGACCTGCAGCAGGATCGGGGATATTGATCATCCCGCTTCTTCGCGCCTTGCCTACTATGTCTGTGTACATAGTAGTTTCCCAAATATCGGGCAGGCCCGGCCTTCCGCCAAATGCTGAATCTGGAATAATTCCTACTAGATTAATCTCTCCAGCGCTTGCCAGAGCCATTAAATACTCCAATGTATAACAATCCATATTGCCGTCATTTGTGTGAATGATAGGGCTTGTACTGCCGCTTGGTAACGCAAGGTCTGGAGTGTCTCCGGGTTGAGGGTTTCCTGAAAGCGAATCGCGCCCATTGCTTTCTCCCCCTCCGCTACAGGATAGTAGTATTAACAAACTCACATTAATTAGATTTATGTAAATTATTTTTGTTGTTAGAGCCATGGTCGATTTACCTTCCTTTAACAAATGTAAATACTGAAATTACCTACTCAACAGCGTTGAAGAAATTGCCTTTCTTATTGGCCGTGGGATAAAAGGCGACACTTTGCTATGGAGCCATCTATAAATATTCTGAGATTCAGATTGCTTAGGAATAACTACCTGCTCAACAAAAAACTGGTCAGCCTCGCTGTTTCTCACAACATAGGGTGGGTGCTGGAGTGGGAAGATCATCTCGCCGGCAGGAAGATTGGCAAGTTTATTGTTTGCAGATTTTGTGTGAGTGGCTTCCACACCAAATCCAACATTAGAAATGAGTGTTGTGTTAGGCAAGATCGAAAGTCCATTCTGAGACCAACAGGCAAAGGTCCATTGGTAATCCCAATAGTCAATATTTCCGGCGCTAGCGTAGGCTCGATCAAATTTATCTTGCCAATAAGCAACAGCTCTTAGGTCCCCGACAATATCGAGCAACCATGGTGAATTACGAAGCATGGGCCATAGTTTCAATCCTATATCAAAATGCCGCCAAGCTCTGCGCCAGGAGGCCCAACCCCAACATATGTTATGCCAAGAAAAGAAGTAACTAAGGGAGCTCCGTCTCTTGCCGAACTGGAAATTATTTCCGCAAATCTGTACTATCCTTTCATCATCACGATATCTCTTCAGTAGCTCCTCACAATAACGGAAAAAAGTAGGATGTGGTACACAATCATCCTCCAGGATGATTGCCTCCTCTACATGCTCAAAAACCCAGCTAATTCCTGTGGCGGGCCGTTTCCCGCACCCTAAATTTATATCAGAATAGTCCTTGAACAGCTCACATTTCCAATCTATGCGCTCAATAATGGAACGCGCCGCAGCGCATGTTTCCGCGTCTTCGGGATGATCATCCCGCGGCCCATCAGCTATGACTAACAGCTTCGACGGCTTGGCCCGGGCGATTTCCGCAAATACCCGCTCAGTAGTATCTGGACGATTGAATATTATAAAAGCTACAGGAGTATGCATAATTTATAAGATTTTATCTTGGATCGAGGTATGCTAATTGTGGATTAATATATAGGGAGGATCTAATAAAATCTTCGATCCTTTTTGACACTTGAGCTTTGTCACCAATAAGCTCCTCTATCGGATACATCTGTTTCCTTAGGTCTGTACTTATCAGGCATATCTATCCGATAATCATTAAAGTATTTCTTTTTCGAATGCCACCGCTCTCGCCACCTTTTCCCTATTACTCCGAACAAAACCTGTAAATGACCACCTTGGTGAATACCGATTTTACCAATACTTTTGATATAAGAGGCGATAGGTATCGCTAGTCCTGCGGCAGCTATTATAACAATATCGAAATCTTTTTTTCAATTTCAGTTGTTATATATTTAAATAAATCTATAGCCATGGAATACTTTTTATGTGTTTCATTGGCAAATCCGTAGGGGAATTCAAGTGCATCCACTTCTTTGGAATAAAACCACTTTTTCCCTATTTTAGACCAAACCCCTTCAAATATTTCCTTGGTCGCCCTCTTTTGAAGAATCCCCGCGAAAGTACGCACGATGAGCAGTCTCTTGCCCTTGAAAAAAGGCAGATAGCACGCTTCATCGCTGCTCGGAATTGAACGATCTGGTTCTTGCCGCACGTAGTTGATCAACTTGTTATTCACTTTGTAGTACTTCAGAATCTCCTATTCCATCGGCGTATCGAGAATAATCTCTAAGCAATCCAGATTCCGTAAATGTGGCATATAGAACCGGTTAAGCTCAAGATAGAACGAGGGCTGGTCAGGAAAGACCCCTCTTACCGAGCGCGTATCCCTTGCGTTGTTCAACAGCGACCGGTATGTCCTCTAGGAGGGCGGGGCGCCCTATCTTCGATTAGCACAATTCACAGGCCTTTCGCCAAAGATATTGCTTCCAGCGGCGTGCAATACACGACGTACTAGCACCTGTTTAGGCCTCGCTGGTCGCTGCAATGCCACCTCGGCCTCCGAGCTCTGACTATGAACTCATCGATCTTTCATAAAATGTTCCTAATATGGCGTCATTCAGAGCCGGTAGGCCGAACGACGCAACACCGTATATAGGTACATTACTTATTACTTATTCGCCATGCCCGTGGCTCCTGGGTTGCACTTGCCAAAATACCGGACATGAACTGCTCTAGCTGAGCACATGCCACCTCAGGGCTGTAGCGACCGAGAGACCTCTTGCCCATCTCCCCCATCCTGTCCAGTTGGCTGTCCGGCAGCGCCCACAATCTTAGCATTGCGTCTGCCAGTCCGTGGTGGTCGCCGGGCTCGACGAGGAAGCCACTCTCTCCATCGACCAGCAACTCGTCGAAACTGGCTCCTCGCGTTCCGATTACCGGGCGGCCCAGCGCCATTGACTCCAGGCAAGCATTCGGTAGATTATCAATCAGTGATGGCAGAACGACGCCCCGGGAATGCCTGATGATGGGGTAAAGCTGTGGGTGGGGCAGTGGGCTAAGGTAGTGGATGCGCTCCGCATGGGGAGGTAGAATCTTCTGAACCGCTTCCCACCGAGCCTGCCCTACGAAAACGAAATGCATATCTGGACAGCGTGGCATTACCGTACGCAACGCCTCAACCAGTACGTAAAGGCCCTTGAGCCGAGTAATCCAACCAAAGAACAGGAGGTAACGTAGGTTCGCCAGGTTCCGGGCGTAAACCGACTCGTCCGTCATTTCCGTCTCTATGAACATAGGCGGAGGTATCACATCTATACTCAGTCCCACGTGTTCACGGATGACTTGCGCCAAGCATCTGCTAGGAGAGTAAACACCGGCGCTGCGGCGCATTGCCAGAAGCTCCAACCATTCGGACAATCGGCGGTCTAGTGCAGGTAGGGCTCCCTCTGCCTTACGCCACGCCGGTTCATAATTGGATATGCGGGTTACCACTGGAACCGGGCTATTCAAGGATAAGAACAGTCCAGGCGCATTGAACTGGGGCACCTGGACCACGTCAAAGGGTGCTTCCTTGTGACGGCGTAGGAACACGCTGCGAAGTCGGTGAGCGACTCTCAGAGTAGCAAGGGTTCTCGGGATGCGAAACCGCCGGGGGAACAGATCGAACAGACGCGTCAGCCACTGGGGAACTTCGGAACGGACGCGGTGCACCGGGATCCCATGGTGGGTGCTTGTTCCATCGCGTTCTGCACGGGTAAAAATCTCGACCTCATGGCCGAGCCTAGAAAGTGCGGCGGATACGCGGTTCAAGTAGTTCCCAATACCACCACCGTCTAGGTATTCGGTAACAAACTCAAGAGTTAGAAATGCAATCCTCATGACTACTATGCTCTGTAATGCCTGGCCCCTGCTATGAGCTTACGTCCGGCCCAACTCAAAGACCAGCCGGCCAACCACGGAAGCATCATCGTCAATCCCAACTCTTCCTTCATTTCCCTCAAACGCTGGCCCCGGGATTTAGGCTGCAGCGGGTTGCCGCCGTGAACGATGGTCTCCTTCCTCCCGCTGGCCGCGAATCGCTCTAGAGCCTCGCCAGACATTGTCCATTCGGCTAACGTCGCCTCAATCACTCCAGGTGTTATCTGGCCGGGTTCTAACGCTCGCTTTTCCGTCCATTTCTCGTCCGCCACCCATTTGGAGAAGCCGTAGTCACGACGCACATCAACCTGTATGTCCCCGGTATCAACGATACCGGCAGCGAGTCCAAAGAGGGCCACCCGGTAGTCAGGGTCCCGAACCGCCACCCGTCTCCAGTATTCGACTAAGAGATGCATTTGCTCACCGAATTTACGCGCGTGGACGTAGCACTTCCGGAAAATATCCCGGTAGTACTGCTCGAAATCGTGCAGCCCGAGCACCAGTGGCGTCTCCACCCACGGATGTCCCTGCTCCGCCATCCTGTTCAGCGTGTAGTACTCCGGGCGGACGTCTTCCCCTTCTGGTGGTATCAAGTCGAGCGCCTTAGGCAGCAAGGACGTGCGGTACAGGTGCGAGCCTGCGGGCCGACGCACTCCAAAGAACTTGTCCAGCACCATTCCTTGTACCTCGCACACCTCTGCGGGCAGATCACAAGCTACATTCAGCAGTTCCGAAACTACGTAGGGTCTCACCAGCACATCGGCGTCGATGCACAGCGTCCACGGAAGCTCCCGCTCGATGCCAGCCCGGTAGGAGTCCGCAAGAGTCGCTGAGAACGGAGCATTGCTCACTGTGATGAGGTTACACTCTGGTACCTGCTGGGCAAGCAGATTTCGGCACGCCGCCTCCGTCCGCTCCCCCACCGAGCGGATCACCACGGTCACTCCGGTTACAAGGGTATTAGTTTCCATAGCAGCATAGCCAAGACGTTTCGTGAGTGGAAACCGGATCATCGGTGCGGTGAGCTGGCGGCACGTCAGTACTCACGTGCCTTCATTTGACAGCAGTCACAACATATCCCGTCGTCATTGCATCGGTCTGAACGAGCTTGCTCAGAAGGACAGTCAATGGCCGCTTAATATAGAAGATGAACGGGATAATGAAGTAGGACGCGAGCTTGGCGGAGCTCCCATTTTCGATCAACAGCCGCACCCACAAGACATCTATGGCCTCAAAATAGGAATTCCGCTCTTGCACTCGAACGTTACGAAAGTCCTGCAATAACAGCTCGAGGCCGTAACGAGTGAACCTGAAGTAGTCGTTGGGTCGATCGTGCAATGGCAATATAAAAGGCGTTGAAAGTACCAGTTTACCATCGTCTTTGAGTATGCCGTGTATTGTCTTCAATCCAAGCGACGGTTCCGTCAAGTGCTCAAGAACCTCACTGATCACGACAACATCGAACTGTCTTCCCCCGAAATCATAGCTACAAATATCACCCACGATATCTGGTCCTCGAGCGACATCGATATCAAATGTTGTAACCTTAAACCCGTTCCTTTTCGCGACGTTCAGCAGTAAGTCATTGACCTCTCCACCAGCGCCGATGCTCAACACGTCGGCTTGACGCGGAATCGCAGAATATTCTCGCTCCAGGAACTCATAGAGGCCTTGGCGTGATCGACGTTTTGACTGCCGAAGAAGCCAGGGATCTAACCACCGACGCATACGCATTTGTTGAAACCTCAGCTAAGTATCAAGCTGCATCCCTGTAGCATCCCTCGCAAGATCCTCGGCAAGCCTTCCAGATCCAGATTTGCCTGCATCTCCCACAAGGGCAGGAGGTTGGGGGGGAACGCCTCGCCGCCCGAGATGCTTCTCGGGGGGCATCAACAATATTCGGCACCTGATCACCTCCTTGAATCACCCACTAAAAACCCGGAGGAGCCATTTTTACTATGATTCGCCCCAGGCCTCACAGCCATTCGGATACGCTTGAGAATGCCTTTTACCAATGCCTCCTTACGAACTGTAAAACCCCGCGATTGATGCGGGCTAACACAAACACCGGATAGTGCCTGGCTAGGGCTATGAAGCTTTTAGTGCGGTGAAGTATTGGTGTGGCTTTGCAGGAATGGTCCCTTTCGGACTCAGCTTGAGTACTAATCCTCCCCAATTGATATAGTTCGTTGTATTCGTGATTTCTTTTTGCGACTCAATTCGGAACCTCGAGCCAAGGACTTTCAACACCGGTCCGGGCTCTGCCATGTCCAGTACCTCGTAATTGCCCAATTTAACGCGTCCCAATTCAACGTAGAAGACCCCATTCGGCAAAAGAACACGGTTGACCTCATCCAGGAACCGCTCCAGATCGAACACATGGTCAATGGCATTTGTGAAAGCGAAATCGAACGATTGATTTGGAAAGGGTATGTGGTGAAAATCTCCGTAAACAACATGGCTATTCTTAGGGCCCGGCTCCAAATCAATGCCAATGGCGAGCGCGCCGAGCGACTTAAACGCCCTGACTTCTCCCCCCAATCGGGCACCCAGGCAAATTACTCTTTTTCCCTTGAACACATCAATCTGCCTGTAGCGGTTTGTGACAATCTGCTCGTATTGCTGATCGCTGTTGCGTAGAGTGGCGCCGACCTTGGTCAGCTTCTCCGCTTGATGCGAAAGGTATTGGTCATAGCTGTCGTACCAGCGGCGTGTGACACCGAGTTGCGGGTCGACAACGTATCTGGGCAGCTGTTCTATGTTATTACTAGAATCCGCTCCCCGCCTCACAGCCTTTCGCATTCGCTTGAGAATGCCTTTCACCAGGGGCCTCCTGACGAAGCGCAGAAACCCATGCCTGATGCGGGCTAAGGCCAGAACCGCATAGTGCCTGGCTAGGGCAATCAGGCTGTTCGTGCGGTGACGTATTGATGTGGCCGTGGCAGGAATGGTCCCTTTCGGACTCAACTTGAGTAGGCATGCCAGCCCTGTAGACCCATATAGGATGTTCAGGTACAGGCTGTCTTCATTAGCGTAGAAGAAGGACTTTACGAACTTGTGAATCTGGTCCCAAGCTATCTCTGCCTCAAAATTATCCTTCCTGTTGCCTTTCCTATAGGGGTGGGAATCAACATCATCCAGGAAAATCCACGAGCCGGCATTCAGGTAGGGATACCAGCCGGTAAGCTCCTTTTCCACATGTGCACGCGCGTGCAGGCTATCAATGTAGAGTATATCGATGCCGCGTTCCAAATGAGGCGCCTTCGAGAGGATATACCCGACGTTGGTGCTGTCGGACCGGACGAACTGCCATCTGGGGGAGGATGATATGTCCGAACAGTCTGCAATGTCGACGGATACCAATGTTCCATCCTTTTCTTCACACGCTTGGAGGAACATTGTAGTCGACGCTCCCCGATCCGTACCGAGTTCCAGCACCACTGGTCTAGTTTTCTCTACAGTTTTCCGGTACATCCACATCAACTGCGTGACGACTTTGCCCGCTAGACCCGGGGCATTCTCAGCCAAGGAGTACTCGTCAAAGTTGTGGTATTTGGTTTTGATGGATGTAGTAGTGGTCATCACTTAGCCGCCAAACACCCGGTGCGAATTGGCATGTTCCACCATCGCAATAAGGATGTCCCATACGGACGGAAAGTACTGTCCCCTCCCGCGTTCCTCCTCAACCCTCTTCAATGCACGCTCGCCGTTGTAGACAAACATTACTACACTGGATTCAGGGATACAACTCCTCATAGATATAGTTGATATGTGGGTAGAATTATAAGTAATATTAAAGAAGCCGATTCTATTATTAAATCTATTCTTAATATAGGCCAGAAATAGATTGGCCCTAATTGCTCTTACTAAAATTCGCCAGCTAATTTTCCGTGTATTTTGGGATAGCATCCAGTCATTTCTAAGTTCACCCCGTAAAATTCTATTAATTGCCTCGTCTTTGCGGTGAGACGCTTGATTTGGTCTTATATACGGCCTCAGTGAGAAGATATTAAGCTCCGGAACATGACGATAGTCAAAAGGCTCGAATAGTGACAGAAATCCAGGGCAACTTCCAATCATATAGCTAACCATGTGGTTCCGCTACGACCAGATCCGACAACTAGAAGAGTATAACCCGTCTTGTAGAAAGGATTGAAAAAATAGGTCGCACCATCTTATCATATGGCCTAAACGGTACATTTTCCTGAAGGCTTTCTCCCAAACCGCTTTGCCTAAAGAACGAGACAATCTGTTCACGCGTAAACAGTCATTCTTGAATCAACCCCTAGCCGGCATTACAGTTCAGCCATCGTGGCTTTTCCAGATAGTTCAACAACACAAAACACTAGACTGTTCAGGGGGAGCCGAGTGCAAGGTACCATTCCCTCAATCGCTTTGATAAGTTTAGCAGTTCGCTCATAATCTAAGCCCAAACCTCTTTTCCTGAATTCATTAAGCCAAAAAAAGTGGGGACGACAATTAATATGGCCGATTCCTCCTTGATAAGGGGTCGCAGTGGTGAAGTAAACCCATTTTTTTGCATTTGCGACGATCGCGTCGATAATAGCCCCACTGAGGTGGGGGGATGTGCTCTGCGACTTCTATACAGGTGATCAAATCAAAATCTCCAATTTTACTCTGTCCCAATATGTCAGCAAAAATAGCCCTCTGGCTCGCAATACCGCTAAGTAAGGGAGAGACAGCATTGGATTTCTCGACCCCTGTTACATCCTTGCCCTTCGGAACAAGTGCGTCAATAACAAAACCGTTTGCCGAACCAATATCTAGGACAGTTTGGAAATCTAGGATCATATCTATAGCATCACACAGCTCGATGTAACTTAAGCGAAACTCTTCACGCGTTCTGAAGTCCTCTGGGTCAAACTCCTTTGCCTCTTTCAAGGGCGATTCTTGTTGCATCTTGATGTTATGGCCGATTGAATTTGAAAGATAAGGACTTATTCTTGTTATATAATTTTTCATCATTCATGCACTTCTTCGTAATTGGATATTTTATTAACTCTACAGATACATATTAGATATCCAAATATTTCTTACAGAAACTATACTTAATGGAAATAAGAAACAAGTCCTGTGCCAATAAAAATTCCTATCACGATGTTGGCAATCAACTCATTGATACTTCAGGACTGCAATTTTCTTTGTGGGAGGCATGTTATCTATCCATGGTATGAAACGTTCAGGTGGTTCATCCCGGTAGAATGAGAAACGCCTTTAAATTTTAAAGGTATCCTCCACCAAAATAAATGCTCTGTCCTATTTTTGGCCCAGATTCCAATTCCTATTATTGCTTCCGCATTTTGAACCGGTATATCGCGAATTCCTATCCTCAAATCATGCCTGCCTTTTGGAAGATCAACTGTTTTGTTATAGGCTCTATTAGTTGCCTGAAAATAAAGTGAGTTATCATTGTCGCTTTTCAAAGTTAGATCAATCTCAGCATCAAAAAAGTCAATTTTCGCCTCATATTTCATTGATATATTAAAAGATTCACCGGGGTAAAATTCTTGCTTGTTTACACTTACTTGAAAAAAGTTAATATTGTCATTTCCACTATGAATCCGTTGAATTTCCACTCGATCATTAAGGGCGAATCGTTTTCGATACTCACTTATGCCCTCTGAAACATTGTTAAAGAATTTATGTTTGCCATTCTTCAATAAAACAACGTTTTTGGCAAAAGTTGAGATAGTATGCATATTGTGTGATACTAAAATAATTCCCGTACCCGATTTTTTAAGTTCTGCAATTTTACTCAAGCATTTGCTCTGAAAACCCTCATCACCCACAGCCAAGACTTCGTCAACCAATAAAACATCGGGGCTCAGGTGAGCGGCTACAGCAAAGCCCACTCGAACCGCCATGCCTGAGCTATAGCTCTGGACTGGCATATCTATAAATTCTTCAATTCCTGAGAAATCAACGATCTCGTCAAACCTGCGATCCACTTGAGATTTGGAAATTCCCAAGACTGCAGCATTGACATATATATTCTCCCTGCCAGTCAGTATTGGGTTGAATCCCGCACCCAACGCAATCAATGCTTGCATCCGCCCTCTAACTTCAATTCGCCCTGCATCCGGTTTTATTAGGCCATTCAACATTCTCAACAAGGTTGTTTTCCCCGCACCATTAGCTCCAATGAGGCCCAAAGTTTCTCCACGCCTTAGCTCTAATGAAACATCTCTGATAGCCCAAAACTCTTCCTTTCGTAAACCCCTATGTCCGTTGCTGCGCAAAAATAATTCGGAACCTATATCCTTCACACCATACCAGAGGGAGCGCTTAAGTGTACGGCAGAATTTCTTGCTTACATTTTCGATCGTGACTAACGTATCAGACATCAGGCACTCATCCTCTCTATAATTATAGGCAAAGAGGTTCGATAAATTAGCCACGCGATGAACAACCCAACAAGTGTCAAACTGCTCACAATCAAAAATGGCTCTATATTTGTCAGAACACCTTTTGTAGCAAGATCTCTCGCGCCGATGAGCAATGGACCCACTGGGTTCACGGTACCTATTAGAGAAAAGGGAAACGCCTGAGGTGGTGGATACACGACTGGTGTTACAAAGAACCATAACTGTATGCCGAACGTCAATCCAGAAGAAACATCCGTGAATAGCGTCCCAAGGGGAGTGAGGAGCAATCCGAGGGTCATCCCTAAGAGGATTAGCATGAGTATAGCCAGGGGTGCTAACATAAGCCCCCAAGTAACCTGAATCCCGAAATATACAAAAATACCCGCCAGAATGACCAATTTTATACCCAAATTGTAAAGCATTTGATAAAATGCAGCGACTACGAGGGCCTCCCGAGGGAAGTTGATTTTAGCCAGCATGGCTCTTGCACTTCTTACAGAATTCATCGGTGAGTTGAGGCTCTCAGTGAAGAGTTGCCATAGCGTTGTCCCAAATAGAGCAAAAACGGGATAAGGAATATCAGTCTCTCCGAAACTCACAATTTTTCTTGATTGTAAGATAATAAAGACTAGTCCGGTCAGAATAGGTGGTAAAAATGCCCAAAACACCCCAAGAATACTCTGGCGGTATCGGGCAGAAATATCTCTCACAAAAAGCCTCCACGCCAACTCACGGCTGTCTTTGAGATCTTGCCACATAGAGGTCAAAAGAATCCCTGGAGTTCGTAACTTGGACTCTGGTGTATAAACAACAACAGGCATTTTTTCAGTGTAATTAGTCAAATTTTAATATTTTGCCTTAACCATTTATCTTAAGGATTTACGACTTGCGTAATTCTGTACGGCAACGTACGCGAGATGTGTCCGAGCGACTTCAATACCACCATGATCTTCTCGATGCTTTCTTCTTGGGTTTCTATATTGGTTTCAACAATCACTTCCGGATCATGCGGCTCTTCATACGGATCTGAAATTCCTGTAAAATTTTTGATCTCTCCACTAAGAGCCTTCTTGTACAACCCCTTAACATCTCTTTTCATACATTCGTCAACAGGGCACTTCACGTAGACTTCAATGAATCTTCCAATCTCTTCCCTTGCCTCATCTCTTATCTGTCGATAGGGAGAAATGGCACAGGTTATAGCAACTCCTCCACACCTTGTAACAAGATTTGCTACAAACGATATTCTTCGTATATTTTCATCCCTATCTTCCTTTGAAAAACCCAAACCCTTTGATAGCCTTAATCTAACTTCATCTCCGTCTAGAACCTCAACATGCAAATCCATCCTATTCAACTCTTTCTCAAGCATCCTCGCTAGAGTAGACTTTCCTGAACTAGGCAATCCAGTAAACCAAACTGTAAAACCCTTCATTTTACGCTCCTGTAGTAGGCTACATCAATTGCAAAATCATTCGTATTATCAAAGTCGAAATATGATCGATCATTTCTTATGGTCGCAAAGTTAACTTACGAGTGCATTAACGAAAGAAACTAACGATTAATACGTGTCAATTTAAACTCTTAATTATAAATAGTCGTTTGTTTCCAAATATTTTAAAACTTGCTTAGTTGATTCTTGTATAGATTGATTTTCAATATCAATTCTTATTTCCGGATTCTTTGGCTCCTCATACTTGATTGATACCCCAACGAAATTATCCAATTCCCCACTCATGGCTTTATCATATAAGCCTTTGTTATTATTATTCGTTATACAATAGTCAACCGATGCATGTATGTATATCTCGATATAAGTTTTTAAGTTATCGCGTAAATAACTTCTAGATTCTTCAAAAGGACTTTCAAATGAACCCACGACGCTGGTATTATTATCCTCAAGGATCTTAATCAAGCTCCCAATCTTTTTGATATGATCTCTTCTATCCTTAGGTGAATACCCAATTTCTGGAAATATATCGCGTATTCTCCTACCATTAAAATACTCCGCCCTTATTTTTCTTTTAAGAAGATCCTCATAAATGGCCTGTGAAAGTTCGGATTTTCCACAACCCGATAGACCGGTAAACCATAATACCAAGGGTTTTTTCTCTTGAATGCCAAAATCAGCCTTTGTCCAGATCCTTTCATGAATGTAATACACTAACAATTTTAGAATAGCTTCAAGTAAACCAATTTCAACAGCTATATCTACCCTTTTTGTAATAGCGAAAGCGACTACCATAGTGGTGAAAGTGGCAGTAAGTCTCCACGATAGGGTTTTTAACAAAGTTCTTATCTTAGTCTCTATCCGCATCGGATAATCTTACAATCTCTTCCCTAACTTCGTCTGCACCGAGTACCTCCGGACGTTCAGCTCATTCCACTCCTTCTCGAGCATCCTCGTGACAGTAGCCTTTCCTGAAGTAGGTAAACCAGTAAACGGAACTGTAAAATCTTCAAATTGGATTATCTGCCACTAATTTCGAATTTTATGGACAAAATTTATGCTACAATTCTAGTCTTCGTATCCAGGGCTAATTTTTCTTTGAAATAACTTATTGTCTTTAATAAACCTTCTTCAATACTAACCTTGGGTTCCCAGCCAAGGAGTGTTTTTGCTCTGGAAATATCCGGTCTTCGAACTTTCGGATCATCAACGGGCAATGGTTTAAACTCGATATTGCTTCCGCTTCCAGTCAAACTTAGAATTTTGTATGCAACTTTTAAAACGGACAGCTCATCAGGATTTCCAAGATTGACAGGATAGTGAAGAAAATGATTCCGATTTATATCATGCACATCTAACTCAATATAATTATCCTCATAATTATATTCCGAGAACAATAAGTTGAGGATTCCATCAACCATATCAGATACGTAACAGAAGCTTCTGGTTTGGTCTCCATTACCATAGACTGTTAGCGGTTCGCCCTTTAATGCTTGTACGATAAAATTAGAAACAACTCTGCCATCGTTTGGTCTCATCGATGCGCCATATGTGTTAAATATCCTTGCAATTCTCGTGTCTAAATTGTGATTTCTATAATAGGCCATAGTAATAGCTTCGGCGAAACGCTTTGCTTCATCGTAAACTCCTCGTGGTCCCACAGGGTTTACATTACCCCAATATTCTTCCGATTGAGGGTTTGACAAAGGGTCACCATAAACTTCAGAAGTGCTTGCTAAAAGATATCTCGCTCCCTTAGCCATTGCGAGCCCAAGAGTTTTATGCGTACCCAAGGCCCCTACCTTTAGGGTTTGTATCGGGAACTGGAGATAATCTGCGGGACTTGCAGGTGATGCAAAGTGAAGCACAGCATCTACCTTTCCCTCAATATGTAAGAAATGCGTTACGTCATAGTTAATGAATTTGAAGTTTATTTTCCCCAGTAAGTGGTCTATATTGTCGGGATTACCAGTAATTAGATTATCGATACAGATTACATAATGGCCCATTTCAATGAGCTTTGTACAAAGATTGCTTCCAAGGAATCCTGCTCCTCCAGTAACAACTATTCTCCAGGGCTTTGTTAATTTATTTTTACCTGACATTTTCCCTACGAGAGTTAGCTTTAACTGCCTTGCTTACATTTTTAAAACTTCCATTCTGTAAGCCCACACCGAAATATCTAAATCCAAGCTTCTCAAGTTTTTCTGGATTGTATAGATTTCTTCCATCAAATATCACAGGTGTCTTCATAAGGTTTTTTAAGCGTTCAAAATCAGGCTGTCTGTACTCATTCCACTCAGTATGGATGACCAACGCATCCGCCTCGGAACATGCATCATAATTAGATTTTGCATATGTCACCATATTCTTTAGATATTCCTTTGCATTATCAATTGCGATCGGATCATGCACTGAGACATCGGCTCCAAACGATAAGAGTTTATCTATAATGAACAGGGAAGGGGCTTCTCTTAAATCATCAGTTTTAGGTTTAAAAGATAGTCCCCATACGCCAATTTTTTTACCCTTTAGTTCTCCCCCAAAAAAGATTTTTATCTTTCTCCAGAATAGCTCTTTTTGCATCACATTGACTTCGTCAGTGGCCCTACAGACTTTAAGGTCATATTCAAATGTTTCAGCAGTCTTGATAAGCGCTTTGACATCCTTCGGGAAACATGAGCCACCATACCCAATCCCAGGGAAAAGAAACGAATGTCCTATCCTGTTATCAGCCCCCAATACTATTCTTACATCTGCTATATTAGCACCAACAAGTTCGCAGAGATTTGCAATTTCATTCATGAATGAAATCCTTGATGCGAGTATTGCGTTTGCCGCATATTTAGCTAACTCTGCTGACCTTATACCTACTGTAATAACTGGGTTGCTAGTTCTCACGAATGGCAAGTATAGTTCTTTAAGTATCCCCGATACTGATGGGTTATCCGCCCCAATTACGACCCTATCTGGCTTCATAAAATCTTCTATTGCCGAACCCTCTTTGAGGAACTCCGGATTTGAGGCAACATCAAATTCAATATCAGTGGTTTCTCTTATAGCTTCAGCAACCCTCTCTGTCGTTCCCACTGGAACAGTACTCTTTGTGACAATTATTTTGTAATCATCCAAACTCTTTCCTATCGATCGGGCAACATTCATAACTGATTTAGTATCTGCAGTACCATCCCCATTTTGTGGAGTCCCAACTGCTATAAATACTATGAAAGAATTTTTTACAGCCTGTGGAAGCTCACTTGTAAAATGGAGCCGGCCTTCCTTGACGTTCTTTAATATAAGGCCATCAAGACCAGGTTCGAAAAAAGGCA
This sequence comes from Thermodesulfobacteriota bacterium, assembly GCA_036397855.1. Classification (NCBI taxonomy): domain Bacteria; kingdom Pseudomonadati; phylum Thermodesulfobacteriota; species Thermodesulfobacteriota bacterium. The sequence continues at coordinate 23,056 of DASWID010000103.1, forward strand.
TTCTACCTTCTTTTAAGCCAGCGACTTTTTCTCTATCATTGTCGACACATACTACGTTATTTCCACTTTCCGCAAAGCATGTGCCTGTAACTAGCCCTACATATCCTGTTCCTATGATTGTTATGTTCATTTAGTAGGCCTATGTAATTGGTTAACAATGAGTAGGGACATGAATAGAATGGTCCGAAGCTTCCGCAATTCACTTACAAAATTGTGATCAGCCGAAATTTCCAATTTCGTTAATTTTTAACATCTTAAGAAGGTAATGTATGTTGGACATCAGTCTAATTCGAATTAAACTTTAAGTATTGCTAAGGACAGCTATTAAAACTTCAGGACATAGTTTTTGAATATACTATAGTCCTAATACCCATAGTCGCGGCGAACGGCCATGCCCTGCGGCGATATAATAAGAAGGATTGCTTCGCTCCACGCGCAATGACAGCGGAAAACCTCTCGCAAGCAACAGGGAATTCTCAAGTTAAGACTCAAAGGTATCCTTTTGACAATAGCCGCAAACGGAATCTTGCTAAGAACTAGGCGCAGAGCCATGCTAGATGCAACCAAGTGCTTTCAGTTCTTCTTCACATTGAAACGCATTCTCAAATTTAATTATTCTCATACCGACCTTAGATGCTGCCTCCAAATTTTCAGGAATATCATCTATGAAGATTGTTTTATCTATCACAAGATCAAACTTTTCTAACAAATGTTGGTATATCTCTAACTCTGGCTTTACCATCTGGATGCGGCTGGATATAACCATACCGTCGAAGACATCCCAGAATGGGTATTTTCGCTCGATAAAGTCAATAGAGTCAACATGCATGTTTGACAGCACGAAAACTCGATTACCATTTTTTTTAACAGAGCGGACTAACTCTACAATTTCAGGGTTTGGAATCAACGAATAAGGCACCAACTCCATAAGTTTTTTGATCTCAGACTTCAAGAGGCCGGTGCGCAAAGTAGCGCGCTCGATAGCTATATCTTTGTCTAATGTGCCCCGGTCAAGGTCAACCCAATCCGGATGGCAGAAAATTTCGTCCATTACTATCGTTTGAACTTCTCGGTCTTTGAATATACCCTTTATGATTTGTTCTGGTTTCCAAGTGAGGAGCACTCCACCGAGATCAAATACAATGTTAAACGGTCCTGGTTCTTGCTTTATATAACTATTAACTTGGTCTAACGTTTGATTCATGATCGTTGAAGATAAACTTAGCAATCTTTGTCTACATAGAGGCCATTTCCTTCATTTTAATTTTTGGCTCAAACGAATTGAGCAAATCAATGTATTGTTCCAAAAGACGCGGAAGCAAAAATTGTTGCCGTACCGTTTCCCTAGCCTTTTGACCCAGCCGCACCTGCAAATCCTTGTCACTAAGCAACTGTACTATTCTCTTTGCCGCCTCTTCAATAGCTGAAACGAGAAAACCATTCACTCCATCCTGAATTTGGGAAAGGATTTCACCGGCTTTTCCTCCTATGACCGGCTCCCCTTTCCACATTGCCTTGGTAACTGTCAGGCCAAAGCCCTCACGAATGGACTTTTGGAGGATGACAGGGGCTCGCCTCTGCAGCGTATTTACCAAATTTGCATCATCACCACAAGATAGGATGATAATACGTTCCTCTTGATCCTCCAGCAGGGATTCGAATACCTCTTCCCCTTCGGGATCATCTGTAGCAAAATTGCCAAGAAGCACGAGTGTGCAATCTACTTTTCTTCTCGCCAGTTTGAATGCTCTTATAACACCTTCGGGGTCTTTCCAAGGGTCAAAGCGAGATACTTGAACTACAAGTGGAAGGTCTTTGGGTCATGATAGCGAGCCAGACATTCATCCATTTCGCCCTCACTCAGTTCCCGATTCTTGAGGGAAAAGGGGTGTCGATAGCCGCCCTGAAGAAAAACTATGGTATCGTAAGTTGTTGGGTGTATTCTCTGATAGAAAATATCGCTGCATCATGCCTTTCTATATGTGGAATCAAGTAATTCCAGAGTTCCTTGTTCGGGCTCGATAGGTCTAGGTGGCATCGCCAAATCCAGGGGAAAATTTTCTTATTATAACTCATCAGCGGAAGGGGTTGTGGGTCATGAACAATGACAAAATCGTGGTCCAGATGATTTTTGACTGAATTCTAATAAACTGTCACAAATCCGCTTATTGGAATCGGTAAGTTGAATATTTTTGCCCTGCAGGCCATTATGTATATTTTTTGGTAATACTGAAGAAATCTAGACTTCCACTAATCTCCCTCCATTCCGTCATAATTCCCAGGTTGTCCATCAATGGAGTAGTTGAGGGTAATAGCTCACACCTCTGATCTCCTCATGGATTCAAACTAGGGGATAACAAAGGTTCTCGATTCAATTCAGCGGGCAAATTCTTGTTGAAAGTATTGAATTCCATCGTAAGTAGCAAGTTCTGCTGATTTTATAGGAGCCAATATAAATCCATCACTAGAACTCATATAAAGTGAATAAAGTCTTTTTATTGTCCCCGCAACCGAAGGTTTATCAAATCCAATCACTATCCAATCAGGCTTCATAAAATCCTCTATAGCCGATCCTTCATTTAGATATTCTGGATTGTAGGCAACGTCAAACTCTACGTCAGTGAATTGTCTTATAGTTTGACGAACCAATTCGGTGGTGCCGAAAGGTACAATACTCCTAATAACAATTTTTTTGTAATCATTAATACTTCTTCCTATTGATCTTGACACATTAATGATCATGCTTCTATCCATGCTACTATCGCCGGTTATCTCCGTCCCAACTGCTATAAAAATTATAAAAGAATCTTTCACAGCGTGATGAATGTCAGAAGTGAAAGAGAGACGTCCTTCTTTCAGGTTCTTTAATATGAGGTCAACGAGTCCGGGTTCCCGTAACGGAGTCCTATCATCGGGAGACCCCTTGACGTTTTCCCTATCAACATGCACGCAAATAACATTATTTCCGCTCTCGGCAAAGCATGTGCCTGTAATTATCCCGACATAGCTTGTCCCGATTATTGAAATGTTCATTTAAGTACCACTTGCCTGCAATTTTCCTGAATCAAAAGCCCTGCAGAGGCTGCAGGGTATCGGCACATCAACGACCCGCCTCTTCAGTCATTGCTGTAGACGTTAGATATTTCGTGGACAAGGTTTTGGCAATTTTATGAATAGATTTATTTTCATTAATCCTTTTCAGAATGAAAAGGACTTGAACGGCCTTCCAAAAATTGCGCTGAGAAAATCAGGAATGAAGAAGTTTAAAAAATTTGCGGGTTGTGGTTGAATTAAATTTTTTAGCCGTTATGTCATCCCCGAAGACTTTTGTCGGGGATCCAGAAGTATTTTTATGGATTCCCAAATCACACGGTGTGACATTCTTTTCAATTCGCCTCACAAATTTTCAATGACGCAGGACGTAGAGCCGTGCATCCCCTGGAGCATTAAGATAATTAAAGAAAATCCTTCTAAAGATTCTGTCCTCGAAATATCTGGCTTCTACAATTGCGAAGCATGTCCCGAACTTGCTTCGAGATCTATTCGTATTCTCATTAGCCCAGAGTCCCGAGAGATTTTAGAAAGGCTATCTGTTGAACCTTTGGAAATACCATAATATGAGAAGAACCTTATACGGATAGTCTACTTAACCATCCACTATTTCTACGTTTATATACGCCCCACCTTCGGGAACCCTTACCTTAACGCCGTCGCTTAATGTAATTTCAAAATCCGCTATGTATGATCCGGGAATGCCTGTTTCTCCAAAGTTCCACTCATATTTTCCAATGCCAGTTAATGGACTGACAACTACCTCACCTT
>DASWID010000104.1 GCA_036397855.1 Thermodesulfobacteriota bacterium
TTTATGTGGACCGAGTGCGAAATGACCTGGGTCCGCTTTGGGAGTGGCTCCCCGAAGGTGCATTGTATTACCACCCTAACGCCTATCTTAAATCACAAAGAGAAAGTAGCTAATTTCATCAAGTGACAATTCAGCTAGGAGTACATCGAAGGGCAAATTTCGCAATGACTGCAGGGCAGATATCAGCGATGACAGTGGGCATTGGTGTCATCGCCAGAATACCGAAGCGATCCCCAGCAAACAAAGAATCCTGGGATTGCTAGAACTGGCGGTGCCTGCACTGAGCGCATGTGAAGTGTCAGTCTCGCAATCGACAGCGGAAACCCCACAGCAAACCGCAAAGAATTCGCTAATTAAAACTAAGGCATGGCATAGCTAGAGCCTTAAGATTAGGAGATGTAAAATGATTGATTTATCCTTAAACGTTTGGAAAAAATCCCTTCAAATTTCATTAGCCTTGTTTATGGTAAGTGTATGTATTGGCAACTATCCCGCCAATGTTGCATTTAAGAAAAATGCATTTGCTTCTGACAACAAACCTCAGGGCGATAACATAATTGAAGATTCTGTCTCAACAAGTTCTGACATACACAAAATTGATCCAAAAGCAGATTCACTCCTTAAGGAAATGAGCGACTTTCTCGGAACCAAATATAAGTATTCATTCAAAGCCGAAATAATGTTCGACGATATAATCGATTCGGGAAGGAAGCTGCAAAGATCAGCTTCAGAAAAGGTTTTCGTTCAAAAGACAAATAAAGTTTACATAGAATATATTAGTGATGTTGGCGGACAGAAATTCTGGTACGATGATAGCAACGTAACAATACTAGATCTGCCAAGAAGTCTTTACTCAAAAATAGTCGTGCCTACCTCTATTGATCAGGCATTCGACGAACTTTTGAAGCGATACGATTATTCGACACCCTTTAGTGAGTTGCTTTTCGTTAATCCTTATAAAATACTTACCGAGAATGTCGAGGCTGGCTACTATATAGGTTCGAGCATTGTTTTTGGTGTCCCATGTAATCACCTAGGATTGGTTGACAGGAATGTAGACTGGCAGATATGGATAGAGGATGGTCAACGGAAAATTCCCAGAAAATTAGTCATTACTTATAAAAAAATTCCAGGATCTCCGCAATTTATAGCAATACTTAAAGATTGGATTTTTGATCAACCTTTTTCACATTTTCTTTTTAAACCTGATATTCCAAAATATGCTAGAGAAACAGAAATGAGCAAAACACCTAATAATTTAGAAAGCGATCTTGGCAGCATAAGAGGCTCCGTTAGAAATTCCCAAACAGATTAAGTTGGAAAAAAGACACCCTGAAAATTAGGTATCACAACTAGAATTTTCATTTATATTTGGCGACTTACAAGAGTAATTTCTCGAAAATCAGAAGCTCTAGCCCATCAATTAATTGAGCTTGATAATTCCGACACCACTCATTATTTATTTGACAATTTTAAGATCGTGCTATAATATTTCAGGTTTTGCGATAATAAATCCTTTGGGCCCATAGCTCAGTTGGTTAGAGCGACGGACTCATAATCCGTTGGTCCCTGGTTCGAGTCCGGGTGGGCCCAAGATTCGGGATTAATAGTTGATGGGAAAAGAGGAAATAACAACACACCCAATACTCTTAAAAACTCTCGGTCACTCATTCGATATTTTATTTACACATCGAAGATTTTGCAAAAACAGCCCGAAAAACAAGATCCGAGGAGGTAAAAATGCGAGATCAAATTGCTGCTCTCGGTACGCTCCAGCAACTTGATTTAGAGATAAAGGTTATAGAGGAGAAACTGAGAAAATATCCTCAAGAGATCTCCCGTTATGAAGAAGATCTAGAGAATGCTAAGACTTCCATAGCTGAAGCAAGAAAAGAGCTAGAACAGATAACAAGAAATAAAAAAGAAATGGAACACCAACTTGAAGAAAACCACTTAAGCATAAAGAAGGCAGAGAAAAGGCTATTTGAAATAAAAACCTATAGGGAGTATGAGGCTCTCCAAAAAGAGATTAGCCAAACAAAAATGACAAATGCCACACTCGAAGAGAAAATTCTCCAGTCTATGGAAGTCATGGAAAATCTTGAAAAACATATTAGTGATAAGGAAAGTGAACTTACTGAGAGAGAAAAGGAAAGCGAAAAATTAATAAAAGACTACAAAACAAAAATAAAAGATCTTGCGATAACACACGAAAATAAGCAACTGGAAAAAGAAAAAATTATATCAATAATAGATCCTGAGGTCTTGCCGCTTTATGAAAAGATAAAGACAAGGAATGGCATAGCAATAGCACCGGCAAGAAATGAGGTCTGTACAGGGTGCAACATGAAGATCCCCCCTCAACTGTTCAACGAAATACTCACACTATCGAGGATGATCCAATGTCCGAACTGCGGTAGAATACTCTACAGTGAAGAATCATTCAATGGAGAGCTCCAAACAGCTTGAATTGCCCATAAATATTGAAGAAAAAGAAGCCGCTAAAATTTATATAGATGGAGCTTCAAGGGGTAATCCAGGTTCTTCTGCAATTGGAGTCGTTATAATAGATTCTAAAGGAAAAAAACATAAGATAAAACAATATCTTGGAATCCATACGAACAACCAAGCCGAGTATCACGCATTGATCACAGCGTTGGCATCGGCAAAAAAGCTAAAGAAAACACATCTCACGATCTTTACCGACTCCCAGCTCCTCGCAAATCAGGTAAATCGTCTCTGGAAGGTGCGTGATCCAGAAATTAAAGCCCTTTATCAGAAAGCTATAAGCCTAATCTCCAGCTTTAGGAAAGTAAAGCTAAGTCACATACCTAGGCATCTTAATAAAGAAGCCGACAGACTTGCCAACGAAGCCTTGGATGATTATCATTCTTAATGAGGCAAGTGGACCGAGCGGTCGCTTACTTCTTCAAAGGAGAAGAGAGTAAGAGGAAAGTCCGAACTCCATAGGGCGGGGTGCTGGATAATCTCCAGGTGCTGTGAAGCAACGGAAAGTGCAACAGAAAACAAACCGCCTAAGTTAACCCGCTTTGTGGATAACTGGCAAGGGTGAAAAGGTGGTGTAAGAGACCACCGCACAGAGTGGAGACACACTGTGGCACTGTAAACCCCACTCGGAGCAAGACCAAATAGGGAAGCGGCTTTCTCTTTTCGGTTGTCGGGTTATCCAACTCCGAATATGAGATTAGGAAAGGTTGCCCGCCTGACGCTTCCGGGTAGGTCGCATGAGGCATTCAGCAATGGATGTCCTAGATGAATGATTGCTCAAGACAGAATTCGGCTTACAGATTCACTTGTCTCATTTTATGTTTAGGGAACTAAATCTTCGATTCTCCCAAATAGAAGAAGGGAATATTCTGCGGGCAATCACAAGGATTGCCCCTACATAAACCTCACTTTCACAAACTCCCTCTTGCCTATCTTCAACCTAAGTAGATCCCTATCAGGAATCATAGAATTTGGATCGGTAATTCTTTCCCCATCAATGCTGACACCACCCTGCTCGATCAGCCTCTTTGCCTCTCCCCTGCTCTTAAGTCGTTGAGAGGAAAGCGAAATTAAATCGAGTATCGTTTTTCCATTCTTTTTATCCAAAAGGATCTCCCTCCCATCCTCAGGAAACTGCCGCTCCGAGAATTTCAACTCGAAATCCTTCTGGGCCTTGAGCGCTACTTTCTCTCCATGAAATAACGTCGCAATCTCAATAGCAAGCGATTTTTTGGCTTCCATCGGATGATTCCGTGATTTGATGTCATGGATCTCTTCTCCAGGTCTTGAACTCATAAGCTCATAATACCTCCACATCAGATCATCCGATATTGACATGATTTTCCCATAGACATTTTCAGGAGTGTCTTCAAAAGCAATGTAATTTCCGAGAGACTTGGACATTTTCTTAACACCATCGGTCCCCTCGAGTAGCGGTAGAAAAATGGCTACCTGAGACTCCTGCCCAAAATGCCTCTGCACATCACGACCTAGCAGGATATTAAATCTCTGGTCTGTCCCACCCAATTCAACATCGGCTCTTATGTTCACTGAATCATAAGACTGAATCAGTGGATACAAAAACTCCATGATTGTTATTGAAGAGCCAGACTCATAACGTGCACGAAAGTCCTCTCTCTCTAGCATCCTTGCCACATTCCCCAAAGAGGCGAGTTTAAGCAATCCTTCTGCATTCATACTACCTAGCCAGGAAGAATTGAAAACAACCTCCGTCTTTTCCCTATCTAAGATATTATAAACCTGTTTTTCATATGTCTTGGCATTTTTTTCGACTTCCCCCCTTGTCAACGGAGGTCTAGTTTCTGTTTTCCCGGAGGGATCACCAATCATTGCCGTAAAGTCGCCGATCAGAAATACAACTGTGTGCCCCAACGCCTGAAAGTCCCTGAGTTTTCTTAGTAGAATACAGTGTCCAAGATGTAAGTCAGGTGCGGTGGGATCAAAGCCCGCTTTAACTCTCAGCGGCTCATTCTTTTCCACCGACTTTCTAAGCTTGGACAATAGCTCCCCCTCGGAGATTATCTCTTCAGTACCTCTTTTAATAATTTCAAATTGCTTCTGAGGACTTGCAAATGGCATGTGATAACTTAATCCCTGAAATTCAAATAGAACCAATACATTAATTTATATTATTTCATCATCAAATAAAAAATTGTCCTGAAGTCAATAGTAGTCTAACTATCAAATGTTCGATAAAATCTAACATTATTTTGCTTGATAGAAAATGATGCAAATAATAATGCTATAGATCCGTTTAACTCTAATAATTCCTCAAAAAACCATAAGATCTCATAATGCTGGGGTAAAACAAACACCTTTTCTCCTCCGGGTAGCTTAAAAATAGATATTTTGCCTGTCTCAATTAAATTAAATATGTGGATGTCAATGAATTGAGCTATTATCATAAACCCAAAGAACAGCATGACAAAATTGAGTGGGGAATATGATCTTAATAAATCAGGTACCTTACTAACAACCTTATAATATTTTAACGTTAATAATACAATTATTATGAAAGCCGCAATCAACGAAAGATATGATTTCAAAGCGCTGCTTCGGTTTAATAATTGATAGAACAAAAGTATAACGTCATGTATTGCATCTATCCCAATTTCTTTAAACTTTGGTATCTCAAAATTCATAATTCGTTGGCCATAACTCACTTCTTCTAGAAAACTTATAAGACCTATAATAGGAATAATAAAGTAATATTTCCAAAACCTTCTCTCCTTCAATTCTAAAATAAGAAAAAGCCCAGCCAAAAAACTGCAAAAAAACAAAAGCGCAGTGACAACTTCTAATAATTGATCTTCCCAAATTAATTTCTGCCTAAAATTAGGAAATGATAAATAAATTAGAGAAAAGAGAACCAAATTAAAAACAGTTACGATTATGTATACCCGTGTTAACTTATTATATAGCTTTCCCAATAGTAAACCCTTTCAATCAATTCTATCAAATTTATAATGTACATCGTACTAGGAAAATTAATGCAATAAATATTGCACGGAAGCTCTAATGAAAAAAAATTCAGTTAGCGCTATTAATAAAATCAATTTATTCTCTGAAAAGGTTCGTTATGGGGAAGCGCCGGTCCTTGCCAAATGCCCTGGGCGTTATTTTTATACCTGGAGGGGATTGCCGCCTCTTGTACTCGTTTAAGTCTACCATCCTCACTATCCTATTCACCATTTCCTCCTCAAATCCTTGAGCTATGATTTCCTCAATGCTCAGATCCTCTTCGACATACGCTTTGAGTATGGGATCTAGGACATCATAGGATGGGAGAGAATCTACATCCAATTGATTTGGCCTAAGCTCTGCCGACGGAGGTTTTGATATAACAGATTTTGGTATAATTTCTTTTCCCTTCCAGCCGTTGTAAAACTCGGCAAGCCTGTAAACCAATGTCTTTGGGACATCCTTAATAACTGAAAAACCCCCGGCCATGTCACCGTAAAGCGTACTGTACCCAACGCTAGTCTCACTCTTATTACCGGTTGTTAGCACGAGCCATCCAAATTTATTTGACAACGCCATGAGTATATTACCACGGATCCTTGCCTGGATATTTTCCTCCGTAACGTCCTGCCCCTTTCCAGCAAATACTCCTGAAAACATTTCAAGATAAGCGCTAAAAGCCGGCTCAATTGGAATGGTAATGAGCTCTATCCCTAGATTTTTAGAAAGTCTTTCCGCATCTACCGTGCTCCCCTTTGAACTGTATCTGGAGGGCATCGAAACCCCAACTACATTTTCTTTACCTAAAGCCTCTACTGCGATGGCAGAAACCAAGGACGAGTCGATACCTCCGCTTAAACCAATAACAACATTCGAAAAGCGGTTTTTCGTAACGTAGTCTCTCGTCCCCATAACAAGCGCCTTAAATACCTCTTCTCGATATTCCATAAATTCTGCTACCATAGGAGTAATCGCTGGACGCGAGTTTCTTTTTAAATCACCTACAGCCAATTCCAATACATTTACATCTTTATCCTCAAGTCCGATCACATATTTCTCCTTTCTTCTTCTTGGATCATGGAGTCGAGAGGGGAAGACCCTTTGAACATTTACATCAGCAATAAGTAGCTCCTCTTCAAAGCCAGATGCACGCGCTATTACCTCCCCACGCTCGTCTATAACGACGCTATGTCCATCAAATATCAACTCATCCTGTCCTCCGACAAGGTTACAATAGCCTATTACCACCGAATAATCAGATGCCCGCGTTAACAACATTCGCTCCCTCGCTTGGACCTTAGAGGCGTAATATGGGGATGAAGATATATTTAAAATTACCTGAGCATCACCTAAAACAGCCTGTTTTCTTATCGGATCACCGGGATACCATATATCTTCACAGATATTTACACCGAAAACCAAATCGCCAAGTTGATAGACGGGTGCTCTCACGCCTGCCTGAAAATATCTGTTTTCGTCAAATACGCTGTAGTTTGGCAGGTAGCACTTGTGGTAAACATCTATCAGGACCTTGTTGTGAATGATTGCTGCCGCATTGTAAATATCTTGGTTTTTATCTGCAAAACCTACAACTACAGTTATGGAATCCGTTGCCTTTCTCACCTCATCAAGCGCTTCTAAATTATCTTCAATAAAACTTGGTTTAAGCAACAGATCTTCAGGTGGATAACCAGTGACGGAGAGTTCAGGAAAACATAATATGTCGACGCCAGATTTTTTTGCGATTCTTATATATTTGAGAATCTTTTTGAGATTACCGTCTATATCACCAACCAATACATTAATTTGGCTCAACCCGAGCCTGACCTTATTCATGATATTATATTACCACATCAATTGGTCTATTAACGATAAGACCAATTAAATAACCCCCCGGCAAGCCCAGGGTATCAGTCTACACAAAGAAAGTGCTGACGCTGGGGTTCGCGCGGTACTTCGACTAGCCTGTGCTGAGCATAGTCGAAGGGCTCAGGGCAGGCTTGCTCGTGACATTTGATCGCCCTCTTTGCCCAATATCAATATCCCACCAGCAAGACTGGTGGGCTACCCGGCGCGCGCACCTGATCACGCTACCCCATGGGTAGGCAACGAGTCTCGCTCGTTGCACAATGACTTAGATTTTGTACACCCTTCTCCTGCGTGCTGAGTTTATCGAAGCCTGTCCTTGTAGTGAGCACTTCGACTGGCTCAGTGCAGGCTCTAGCGAAGCAATCTTCTACCTAACGTCGGAATAAAGATTGCTTCAATTTGCTTTGCAAATGACCACAGGGCAGATGTCAGCGATGACAGTCGGGCTTGGTGTCATCGCCAGAATATCGAAGCGATCTCCTACCAACGAAGAATACTGGGCTTGCCGCGACTGACCGCGCCTGCACTGAACGCATATTCCGGGGAACCCTCGCAAATGACGATGGAATCCTTAAAAAACTAATTCTCGAATTATTGCATCGAGATGTAGGCAATGTTAGAAAGGAAATGAAATATTATGCTTCCCCAGAGGGTTCCGGTCCTAGCATACAAATATCCCATGATAAGGGAGGGGAAAAAAGTAAGAATACTTTGAGTGCAAATCCCGCCAATAAACCCCGATGCCACACATAGTGTAAAAAAATGTCCTAGAGCAAAGAGTAAACTGACAATAAGAACTCCCATTAGGCTGTTTCCTAATCTTTCCTGCAGATAACCACGGAAAAAAACCTCTTCTGGAATTGCAACAAAAAATAGCTGCAAAGCAATAATTATAGCGCTGATTCTATCTACGTGAATTGTATTGGCGGTAAGCAACAAACCCAACACCAGATAAGTTGGAAGAACAACAATCGACACGACTACTCCGATCAACAAACCACGCGGATCCCATTTAAAACCTCTCATTCTATCAGTCACGAGAAACGGTGTGGAAAACAGTATCAGCGCCGCAAAAGCAACTGAAAAATTAGGAAATAAAATTCGAGCAAGGGTTATGAGCAAGATAACAATAACGTATATTGATACAGGCTGCAGGTGAGTTCTCTTCAATAATAAACTTTTCATAGTAAATAACCCCGTGGCAGAGCCACGGGGCATTAAAAGACAAAAAACGAGCTGCTTTTTGTAACCGTGATGATCATATACCACATTTTTAGTTTTTTTAACATGGCTAATATTCAAATTCTAAAATCGTCATTGCCCGCAGGGCAACCTGTTTTCATCCCCGTGGTAAAACCACGGGGTATTCAACAGGTATGGTAATAAACCCTTAGAAAGCCCAGCCCGACTGGGTGAACTTTATTAAAAAAAGTCCATAAAAGAGAAGAAATACAACTGTTATGACATAGTATATTTCAATTCGCCTGGCAACCAACGCAACCAAAATAAAAATCGGAAACAAAGAGAGGGTGTAGCGAGGCACGCTTAACATAAACGAGGTAGATGTGGCAGCAGTCCAGGTAAGGAGCATATAGACACCGTAGGAAGCCCTTAGACGAATGAAAGCCCAAATCGTACATAACAGTCCAAATATAGCGAATAAGAGCTCAGCCCAACCTATCATTAATCTATATGCAGGGTCGGCATCTTTCCACCGGATATAATTCCAAGCCCCCATGAGCCCTTTCCATGGAGGAGATAGCGTCTTTTGCCAGTATTCCCTCTGGGCATCAAGGAAAGCAAAGGGATCTCCAAAGGTTATGTAGTTGATAATAAGGTAGGCTACCAAACCGATCAATATTAAGAATAGATAAAGAAAGTTTAATTTTATGCCTTTAATTCGGTATTCATTCTGAGAGAGGTACTCTATCAACAGCGCCGGAAATAAGAAAACACCAGTTATGCGCGTAGCAGATGCCAGCATACCAAAAACCCCTGTAAGAAACCATCTGTTTTCCCCCGCGTAGTAAAAGCTCGCGATGGTTAAGGCCAAAAAAAGGCTCTCCGAATATCCAGCATGAAAAAAATAGGCTGTAGGAAATATCGACATGTAAAAGACACTTCTTATGGCGGTTTCATCGTCGTATTTCTTAAGTACAAGCCTATACAAGTAAAAACACGCTATGGCATAAGCAAGATTAGAGACAACTAGTGCTGAGAGCTTATAGCTTTTTAGTACCAGTGCAAAAATCCGAATAATAAATGGGTAGAATGGAAAAAACACGATACGAACCCACATTTCGTCGCCAAATCCCCTGTAGCCATTCTCGGCAATATCAAGATAACTTGGTGAATCCCATTTATTCCAGATGTCCAGAAGCGAGGGAGCAGGCTTACTCAGGAGGACTTCATAGGACACAAATGCGAGGAAATAGGTTCCAATAATCATAACCAACACAATGACAATTAATTCCTTGTTGCGGTTAATCAAAGCTTCCATCCCTAAACCGAGCGTTACTCACACATATGTTTGTCGCAAGGAAATGCTATTATCATCCAATACATAGGCCAAAAAAGCTCAATGCTAAATAAGCCAGGCCGGGTAGCCAAAACAAAGAGACAAATAAAATACCTGTAATGTTCTATGGTCGACCCTAATAAATTTAGGCCCTCTAGCTTATTTCAAAATCAAGCAGATAATTTAGATGATCACATTGACTTCTAGCAGTTTCAAATTATAAATATAGATAACAAATTTTCCTAATACGACGTTTTTGAGCAAAAAATCAGTGACCTTTTATCCAATTACTATGATCACCATTTTACGTTAAATACGTACTTAGGAAATATATGGGAAATTCCTTGAATCATATATGTATAAAAACCCTAGCCGATGGGAAGAGCAGAATATTATTTTTCTTAGATTTTAATTGATAGACAATTTTATATACATAATATCTTCAACCAAAATATATGAAAAGAAGTTTCACAAACATTATAAGATTTCTGATGGATGAATGTTTGCCTCCAATTATAAGAGACAACAAATATTTTATGTATCCATTTTATTACTACGCCTATAAAGGTAAAGATATTAAAACTGCGATGAATTTCAAAACCCTTATATATAGTCTTAGTGAAAAAGAGTATAGAGATTTTTATGAAAATCTCAATTCGATTTCTAGACAAAGGGATACGGACTTGAATGACGCAAGTATAAAATACATTATCGATAATCTGTTAAAAACGGCTAAAAATCTAATAGACATTGGTTGCGGAAATGGTTACTTTCTGAAACAACTGAAGAACAATGGCCTAGATTTATTCGGTTGTGACATTGCTGACACAAGAAGAGACGGAGATTATAATTTTGTCAGATGCAGCATTGCACACCTTCCATTTAGAGATAAACTGTTCGATATCGTTACTTGTTCTCATACACTAGAGCACATTCTCAATCCTGAAAAAGCTATTTCTGAATTAAAGCGAATCACCAGAAAGCAATTGATTATTACTGTCCCTTGCCAGAGATATTACCTTTATACGCTTGATGAACACGTTCACTTTTTCCCTTACAAGGAAAAACTTGCTTCGCTCATCGGGATTAAAGATAGTACCTGCAAAAAGATACGGGGCGACTGGGTTTATATCGGTTATCTCGAATCATTTGATTGATCGCACTCAGGAAATCATATTCTTTTAGAAAACCTGAATAGCTCTAAACTGGGCAGTTATAAACAACGAAGCGCCGCGCAGCAACCTAGAGCGAATTAGCAAGTTAGGAATTTGTATTTTTAACTGAGGCTAATTACCCAATATCATAATCTCACAAAGACGTGTAAGGCCTAAGATATTTGTATATTATCGATCATCTTCGGTATCACAAATATCCCTCGTCGCAAAAACCCGTTCTCGAAGGATAGATTTTGGGTCGAAAAATACGGTTTTAAAGTTGGTGTTAAAAAACTCATAATTGATTTTGAATACCGGATCTTGCTCCGACTGTCTCTCGATCTGGATAAAGTCAATCCGATTCTCCTTGAGCAGAGGACACAGCTCCTCCTTGGAGTTAGTTTGGTAAATTTCCTTTCCCATCGTTTCTCTTTTCAAAGTATCGAAGCCTGCCCCCCAGGCAAAATAGGGCCAGCCCTGCATAGTTCTTCTGCCCGCAAAGGACACAGGGTTGTAAATCCTGAAGGTGGTGAGAAAAACAGCACTCGTGTCTGTATTCTGTAGAGCCCATTTCGCTAGGGGTTGCTTTTCAACATCCTGTAAAACAACAGTGCTATCATTTTTTATAGGTATTGCATCAACTAATCCAGAGACTGTCAGAAATAAAAGCAGAACGCCTGTGGCTATGCGACCCCCCCACCCCAGGCAAAAGAGCCGATAGAGTAAATATGCCGTAAACCCGTTGGAAAGAATAAGCCAGAGGTTGAAAAACTTATGGTTACCCGGCATGTCAGGACTAAACCGGAAGAGATTTCCTATAACGAAACTGGTCAGAAACATTAAAAAAATCTTCTTTCTCTGCCTATCTACTAAGAAGAAGGAAAAAGAGATGGTGAAAAAACCTAAGCCTAGATTAAAGATCCAGTAGCGTATAAAAGAGATTACGTAACTCATTCCCCGGTTAAGAACCCCATAGGGCATAAAATCTATGGGGATTAGATGGCTTACCACTAAATAGCCGGGGCTTATTGAAAAATGGCTCTCAAAGTTAGGCGAACTCTGCTGAAGCCATAGTATCTGAGGAAGCGCGATAAGGGTTGCTACAAAAATAACTAACAGGCTTTTTTTTCTCTCTGGAAAAAGCAAAATGAAAAGCCAGAGGAATCCATAAAGGCAAATGAATGCCTGACCGTGCCAGAGGACCAATAATCCAGTTATCAGTCCGATAAACGCCTTTCGAAAGTAGCCACTATCTATCTCCTTGTTTATGTGCTCGTCGATGTAATGGATTAGAACGAGTAAAACCAGCGCAAAACCAAACGCAAGGTGTCTCTGATTAATGTATATATTCCAATTCCAAAAAGCAGAGATGATATTACCATCCCAAGGACCGAAGGCTACGTATTCGGGAAGGTTCCACCAGGACTCTATAAGATTCTCAATGGACTTAGGCGGATATTTCTTGAGAAATTCAACGAAAGAAAGAGAGCTATTGAATAAAAAAAGTAACACCGAAACAAAACCTACAAAACGGCTTCCAAAAAATAGTCTTTTAGAAAAATAGTAGATTAAGACAATAAGGCAGGTATAGGACAATGCACTAGGGATATTCAAGGCATAATCTAACGGTATTCCCATCTTTTCGAGGATTCCTACCATAAAATCGAACATAAAATGGTATCGAACAATTTCGTGCGCATAGAGTGGGTGCTCTAGGGAGAGGTTGTTTCCGAAACTAAATGAGCGTATCAAAGGAATATGGAATCCAAAGTCGCTCCATATTAAACGAGTGATTTTTATCTCATGTGATTTCAAGTCGTAATCAAATGTGCTTGAAAAAAGTATCCATGAGAACACGAAAGCGATTGTAAAGAACACTACGTGGGATGGTTTTAGTCCGAGGGGTGATCTAAACAGAGCACGTTGATGGATGACGAAGGCTAGAAGAATTACCGTCGTAATGGTGAATCCAATTACCATTGCACCCTGTGTAATGCGATATAAAACCAAAGACATTATGAACACTAGCCACAGGGAAATAAGTGTTCCTACAATGTAGGCCGAGGCAATACGCAACAGGTTCGTATACTTGGGGAAAAAGCGAACGGAAAGAATATAACCGAATAGGTAAGAAGTTATAAGGAAGATGACGGCAATTACAGGCTCCATGTCAGTTCGGGCGTCCCTTCTAAAATACAGTCAACTACCTCTTTACCCTGCATAACAGAACCTCCATATTTCCAATCAGAAATGGCTGTTCGGCCCTTAAACTCTTGTCTCTTTCAAGAGTCGGCGTCGGGCAGGCATAATCTACATCCATTGAGTACTTTGATACAATTGGTTCACGCGGCAAGAGCTGTAGGGCCTGCACCTATTATTATTCGCTTGCTCATAATCCTCACCCCTGTCTCGAAGAATTATCTAATTTTACCACAGCTTCATGCGCGTTTCTCAAGGATATCTTAGTTTTCAAAAGTATACCGATTCCAACCGATTTAACGATTATGAAAAAAAGAAGCTGAGTGATAATGGAGGCGCCCACGGCTATGTCTTTGCTAATATAAGAACCTAAGCATATTGAAAGGTTCCGATAAATCCCGGTCCCGATGGCATCATCGTGCTGATAGTCACTATCACAAGAAGTAGAGCTATCTCTTCAGGACAAATAGTCAGAGCGAAAGCGAGTGTGATGAAGTATTGAGCAACTCATTCAATGAGCCAGATTAATATAGAGAGCAGCCCTACTATCACCAAATCCTCTAGGGAAGATAATCCCCTAAGACCTATAAGAAATCCTTCAAACTTGGTAGTCAACCACTTGCCAAAAGGTTTATCTCTAAATTGCGATGTAATGGGCTTCACACGTTTTGAACCTTTATATCTATTTAAAAGAAAATCCCTATCGGTACTGAGAAGAATATCCTACCAGCTGTCCAACCCAGATCGTACATAACAGTCCAAATATAGCAAATAAGAGCTCCCCCCAACCTATCATTAATCTGTATCCAAGTCGGATTCCACCGGATATAGTTCCAAGCTCCCATGAGACCTTTCGATGGCGGAGAAAGGGTCTTATTCCAGTATTCCCTCTGGGCATCAAGGAAAGCAAAGGGATCTCCAAAGGTTATGTAGTTGATAACAATGTAGGCTATGAAACCGATCAATATTAAGAATAGATAAAGAAAGTTTAATTTTATGCCTTTAATTCGGTATTCATTCTGGGACATGTACTCGATCAAAAGTGCCGGAAATAAGAAAATACCAGTTATCCGCGTTGCAGACGCTAGCATACCAAAAATCGCTGCAATAAGCCATCTGTTTTTCCTAGTCTATAAAGTCCTTAACTATGAATATAGGTCTGTTTTGACTTTCTTTGTATATTCTAAAAATATATTCACCTATTATTCCAAGAAACAATAATTGAATTGAACCCAAAAAGTAAATACTAAGCAAAGTCGATGACCAGCCTAACGGAGCTACTCCAGTAACTTTACTGACCAGCGTGTAAATGGTTGCCATTAAAAATAGCACCACTCCTACTAAACCAGTATAAAGACAAATCTTAATAGGGAAATCAGAAAATGAGAAAATGGCATCTAAGCCTAATTTAACTAACTTTCGGAAACCCATTTTCGCCTCGCCACCAGCTCTCTCAGGTCTGGAATAGTCTACGTATCCTCGACTAAAACCAATAAAAGATCGCAACCCAGGCAAGTATCTGTTTTTTTCTTTAATGGATAAGAAAGCATTTAAGGCCCTTCGGTTAAACATTGAGAAATTTCCAACATCTGCGGCTTCATCCACATTCGAAAAAGTTTTAAAAACTAGGTGAAAAACCCTTATGAACAGATTCTTTAGAATTTTTTCTTTCCGTTCTGTTCGCCTCCCATAAACAATATCACAGTTTGCGTTGATTAGTTTTCCGTACATTTCTCCTAATAACTCTGGGGGGTCTTGTAAATCTCCATCCATCATCGCAATATACTCTCCCTGTGCATAACTCAAACCTCCTGTATATGCGGCTTGGTGACCAAAGTTTCTGGAAAGTACGAGCACTTTAAATCTGTTATCTTTATTATGGCATTCAACTAATTTACTTAAGCTTTTATCAGTGCTTCCATCATCTACGCAAATAATTTCAAAGTCATTTGTAATTCCCTCTAAGCCAGCGATACACCTTTCAAATAGTTTCTCAATCAATTCCTCCTCATTATAAATCGGGATCACCACGCTGATTTGTGTTTTGGACATAAAATTTAATTTATCCGTTGGCAAGGATAAAGATAGTGAAAAACACCCTGATAAGAATCAGTACTAATTTTAAACGGAAATGAGTAAAAGGGAATACAAAAAAATAGACGATATGGAAGTGGAAACCATGACCAGGCGATAAGGGCTAGACATGTCCGATGCCGCTGCACTGATCTAGAATATCTTGCAAATTTGGCCCCCGCATTTATAATGATTGTCGATTCCTATTGCTGCTCGGGGTTTTTATTAAACCCCTAACTCACCGTCAAATGCTCTCATCTTCTGTTTTCATACTTATTTCCTTCCTCTTTGGTTTTAGCGCCACCCTTTTCCTAAAGGAAGAGTTTTTACTCGAAGAGAGGATTTTTTACGGAGTCCTCATCGGCTTCATCGCCTGCACCTGGATTGGCTATATCGAGGCACTATTCTTCGGCCTGGATTTAAATACAATTATATTTACCTCTGCTGTTCTACTCATATTCACCTTCATAATTCTTTTCATTAATTACAGGCTTGTTAGTAAGCAGACTGTACCCCCACTGAAAAATTTTTTAAAATCCGAGGTGATTTTCCAAATTTTAATTTTAAGTTGCATTCTTTTTCCAGTCCTTTATGTCCTATTTGGTAGAGTAATAATCTGGAAGGAGGATGGGATCTATACCGGCCTTATATACAACTTTGGAGATCTGCCTTACCACTGGAGTATGCTTAACTCTTTCCTTTATGGAGAGAATTTACCTCCGGAAATACCGTTTTATAGCGGCTACCCCCTTCGTTATTATTTTATGTCTAATTTCTTCACCGCTCTTCTTATGAAATCCGGCCTGAGTCTATGGGCCGCTTTTACCTTTCAAGGTATGGTTCTAAGCACAGTCCTCTTGGCAACAATATATTTATTCACTTATCACGTTACCAAGAATAAATTTGCCGCTGCTCTTAGCCCTTTTCTTTTCTTCTTTAATGGTGGATTAGGGTCTATACATTTTTTTAAGGATTTGATTGCCTATAAGGGAAACATCATAGACTTTCTATTAAACATAAAGGATTACTCTAACATCGGAGACTTAGGTTACCGTTGGATAAATACTACAACCTCCCTTCTTGTTACTCAAAGGCCCTTCTTATTCGGTTTTCCAATGTCGATCATGGTTCTCACATTACTCTGGCAAGGAATAAAAGAGCCAAAGAAGAGTTACTTCCTGATGGCGGGTGTTATCGCAGGTATTCTCCCCCTTTTTCACACCCCCAGCTACCTTTCCTTAGGGATAATAAGCGCAGTTTTACTCCTTCTTTTTCCCTCCCGTAGATGGCTTTGGTTTTTTATTCCTGCGGGTTTTTTGGCACTTCCTCAGGCATATTATCTCATGCCAAAGGGAGAAACTGCGGGGCATTTCTTTAGTATTCATCTGGGATGGATGGCTAATGACGACAACGTCTTCCTGTTTTATCTAAAAAATGCAGGCCTCTTTATCCCGATTCTCTTAGGAACACTTATATTTAGTAGAAGCCTCTCGTTCTCTCAAAAGAAATTTGCTATTCCCTTCATAGTCATATTCTTGATTGCGAATCTCATACAATTTACTCCATGGGATTGGGATAATGTGAAGATATTGATATATTTCTACATTGGATCAATTCCTTTTGTAGCTTATGGATTAGCCCGTCTATGGAAAAGTACTTATAAGATAATTCCAATTCTCCTTGGCCTTACGCTTGTTTTTTCCGGAATTACAAGTGTCGTGAGCACTACCATGCATTCTTATTCGGAAAATAATAAAGAAGAAATAAATTTGGCCGAAACCATAAAGAAGATAACCGGGCCAGACGATGTATTTCTTACAGCGCCCATCCATAACCATCTCGTATTTCTTACGGGTCGGACCGCCCTTCACGGCTATGCAGGGCATCTATGGAGTTGGGGAATTGATGGTAGTAAAAGAATGGAAGATATAAGAAAAATGTATGAGGGATATAAGGGATATCAAGGCACAAAAAAACTTCTTGATAAATACGGAGTAAACTACGTAGTAATAGGACCCCCTGAGAAAAGGGAGATGAAGCCAAACCTGGAATTTTATAAGAACAACTTTCCGATTCTGCTTAAGTCTGAGAACTATTATGTGTTCAAAGTAAGAGACGGTCCATAAATCAAGACCGAATTTTCCGAGAGGACGAGGGTTCGTAACCTTTCAAAAAATAGAGAGGCCTTTGCTTTGTCTCATTGAAAATTCGACCAAGATATTCTCCAATGATACCTATGGTCAAGAGCTGAATACCTCCAAGGAATAGTACAGCTACCAGTAGCGAAGGATAACCTGCTACAGGGTTCCCATAGACCAGCTTCTGGTAAATAGTAATCGCACCATATATAAAAGAAATAAAAGCTGACACTAAACCAAAATAGGTAGCGATTTTAAGAGGTGTTACAGTAAATGAAGTAATGGCCTCTAAAGCAAGATACCAAAGATCCAAATAACCCCACTTTGTATTTCCGGCAAATCGAGGATCCGGCTGATATGGAACATCTTTTTGGGGATAGCCGATCCATGCAAATAAACCCTTCATATATCGGTGCTGCTCCCTAAGTTGTGTTAGAGAGTCAAGGGCACGACGGCTGAGTAAACGATAGTCGCCGGCGTTCATCGGTATATCTACACGCCCAAACGTCTTTACTAGGCGATAGAACGAATGAGTTATGAATTTTTTAACTACGGTTTCACCAAACCTATCAACATTGGTTGTGTAAACTACATCATAGCCATCGATCCAATGCTTCACCAATTCCGGAATAAGCTCAGGTGGGTGTTGCAAATCGGCATCAATTAGGACCACGGCGTCACCACTGGCATGGTCAAGACCCGCAGTCATTGCGGCCTCTTTACCAAAGTTCCTGCTCAAGTCCAGAATAGAAACCCTCTGATCGGACTGTTGCAAGTCATGCATAATCTTCAATGTATCATCAGTGCTACCATCATTGACGTATAGAATCTCAGCATCCATGGCCATACTATTTAAGACTTTTGAAATTCGTTCATGAAACTCAGGTAACACTTCTGCCTCATTATAGGCAGGAACAACAACTGATAGTAACCGATTTCCGGTTTTATCAACTTTTTTTTTGGACTGCATATCAGCGCTCTCTTTCATGATTGATATTACAAGACGCAATATATATTCAACAAATATTAAATTCTTACTTCCATCAGCAAGCCTTAAGCCATTAACAAGCGAGTATATTTTTCATATTTCAGCCTTCTTATCAACTATTTGCCCCACATTCGAGACAGTAAATTTATTTGAATACAATAAACTTGTACCCCAGGAATGTCCACATTATTGTAAATACCAAGGATACGAATGCACCGAAGTTTGCCCAAAGCGTGGGTGAAATGCCGGGAAGGGGTTTTAGAAAATTTACGATAAAAGACGCGATTCCAACATTGATAAGAAAAGCACTACCGCTTACGGCTAAGAATTTGATAAATTCCCTTCCCCACTGATCCGTTCTATTTTTTTCAAATGTCCAATACTTATTCCAAAAGTAACTATTTGTGACAGCCAATAGAAATGAAATTCCCTTAAAGACAGAAAATAAAATTCCTCTATCGATACTGGATACATACATGAGAAAATTTAGCACCCCGAAGTCTATAGCTGTGTTTGAGAATCCAATGATTATAAATTTCCCAAGCTGATAAAAGGTAGGCCACCTTCTCCCCAGATTATACGTTATGATAATCAAGGAGAAAATCAGAACAGGCATTACGACAAGTATCGACCACAGTGACTTCAAAAGAAAATTGGGTAACGGGATTACATATTCGAGGTTTTTGAGAACAGCAAAGCTAAAGATCGCAATAATAATCCCCAATATGATTCCGCTTATAATGTCTGTTTTTCTCAATGCGATTGTTACCATCAGTTATTCTCGAAGAGTTATGATAACAGAGCCCAGGTCATTCTAATCTATCAGAGGTTGCCTCAACAATGTCAATATCAATAAAATATCATCTCCAACTGCTGAGCCAGAAGTAACGACCTAGCGAGTCATCGGGTATTGGGACAGCGGATAGGATCGGATAAAAGTACACAAATGTAACGGCAGCTATCAAGAGGTACAACAGAACCACGTCTTTTCCGTGACGGAACCTATCCCAGATCACATCCAGGAAGTAAGCTATTATCAGCATGACAAATACGAAGGAAGGAAGAAAATGATATAAAAATGTTACCTTCCTTGGAGATAATGCCCAGGGTAGCCAGTAGGCAAATACACTCAGTACTGCAAATGCAAGTGATGGCAGCTCCCTGCGAATAACCTGAACAATACCGATAGCTAGAAACAGGCATCCAGTCCACCATATAAACGGGTTTCCCATTGCGTATATGTACTTGTGCTTATCCCCGTATTCACCAAGATACAGATACACCGTTCTTAGAAGGAGAGGCCACTTCCACCACTGCGACTGATAGGGATGTGATTGCGTTATACTCTTGTGATACCAATACATGCCTTCCTGTAAGTCTATAAAATCGCTTAAACTATGCCCATACAGAAAGTAAGGTAGATATGTCAGAATATAAACAATTAGCGGCGTAATTATGAAGGCTAAAACGATTGTTCTTGTAACCATAAAAAGCGTTTCAAAAAAAGAATCGGTTGCCTCCTTACCGCTATGAATCTCTGTGTAGTACATCACCGCAAATCCTACAGCCGCTAAAAACTCAGTTACATATACACCGCTCCACTTCACAGACATCGACAACCCGCAAAAAACTCCGGAAAGATAAATAAACTTATCTCTCCGCGTCCTTGCATACTTTATTACAAAGAGCGATGCCAGGAGAATGAAAGTCATCAAGAATATATCAACCATCGTAATCCGACTCAAAACAAATATGAAGCAATCAAATGTGTATAGAAAAGCGGCGAACACACCTGCTCTCTTGCTCTGAAAAAGCTCTTTACCAACAATGTAGATAACAATGGTCCCGAGTCCCCCAAATAGGGCCTGAAAAAACCGCCATCCGAATGTACGATCCCCGAAAATCAAAATACCCAATGTGCTGAGCTCCTTACCAAGAGGGGGGTGAGACCACTCAAAGGCAAAGCCTTCCGGTGCCTTAGGACCCTTTTCCCAGCTATCACTATTCCCTTTTGCGATCTCCTGTGCGGTAAAAGCAAAGTAAACCTCATCGAACATATAATTATCCGGATCGTCAAGCCTGTAAAATTTCAGTCCGAGGCTGATTACGACCAGGAAGAAAACAATCACATCATGTATGGCCAACTTTGATAAGCCACGAAGCAACAACCGATTTTATCCCCCATTCTTTAACAAAAGCTTTTGTAAATTAGAACGCTGAGTCATGCACCTCCAGAAATCCACCATAAGAACAGTAAAAACGAGCAGGACTAACATAACTATTCCAGGAATCAACCCCTTTACAATAACCTGAATAGAGACTGCCGGGATGTCTTCAACTCCATGCGAACGACCAAGATTAGAATCGAACATATTCAATATCTAACTTAAATGAAATTACACGATAAACCAGCCAACTCCGCCTTTTCAATGAGTAGCCCTGTAGCAACGTAAAGGGAATTCGCGAGTTGGAGAAATAATCGCCAGACGAAGATACCTTTCATCGATATGTGTCATAATATGAAAGAGCCCAAATAGAACGAGTGCTGCACCATTATAAATTGATAAATTGACCGCAGTAAGATCTTCTCCTTTCCTGGGAACAGCAAAACGAAGCAATAGGCCAACGATTAGCACACATATGAACTTGTCAGTATGAGAACTACAAATAGCGCACTATTTCCGAAGATTCTACTTCTCTTGATCCCTGATATCATCTCTAAGCTTCCAACATTCTCTAAACATCCTCAGTATAACACTTAGATTAGCACCAGTCTGCGCTCCAAATAAACGAGGATAATGACTCACAGGGATCTCCTTAATTCTGATACCATTTCTTATCAGTTTGATTAGAAGCTCGACGCTAAATAGAGCACCACCTGATTTTATGGGTTTTATAGATTCATAAGCAGCCCTTGGGAAGATTTTAAACGCGCAGTCGATATCTTTCACGCTCAAACCAAAAACAATCCAAATATAAAGGTGGTAAAGCCATGCGTTAAGGGTTCTTACAACCGGGTCGGCTCTTTTCTCGCGATACCCTATTAACGCTACGGAATCCTCCAGAAAAGGGAGAAATCGGTCTAGTTCTCTGATGTCGAACTGGCCATCGCTGTCCATCAAGAAAATGTAATCAAGTGACGCCTTTTCAAATCCGCTTCGGAGTGCAGCGCCATACCCCTGATTCTTTGGATGATTAATGATTTTTATCTTCGAATTATAAGAGGTGAGCCTTTGAACAATTTCTCCGGTGTCGTCTATAGAACCATCGTTTACAACAATGACTTCATAATCATTAAATTTAGTCTCAAGATAAGAAATCGCGCCCGAAAGGGTCTTTTCAATATTTTCTCCTTCATTATAAGCCGGAAGTACTACAGATAAAGAAACAATCTTTTTCATCTAGGTTGATTAAATTTAACATAGTTTAATTGAAATTTGACATTTTAGTACTACACCATTAATCCCCTCCGCTTCAGAAAAGGAGGATTAAGAGCGATTCGAGAAATCCCCTCGAACTCCCCTTTAAAAAAGGGAGGAGGGCAAAATACGGATACGTGGCAAACTAACCTGTCCATGTCGAAGGAGGGTCGCCGCTCCATTAATCAACATATGAACCGCCCATTCGGGACAAGAATGTCCCGACTATCCATATTATATATATCGTCGCCAATAACGATAGGCGGGGTTTTCCAACCCCGCAGGGATCTGTTTATCTTCTCCCCTTTAGAAAAAGCCTGTCAATCGAAGGAGGGACTAAGGGGGAATTGAGAGGATCGAAGTAGGAGCGCCCGTTCGGCGAACGCACATCAAATTGATATGCGGACTGATGTGGGAATCAGTCCCTACATTTTTCAATCGAAAACGAGGACTTCCAGACCTCACCTTACAAGGATATCGCATCCATCTTGGAAAATAATGTAAAAGCGACCGCCCTCTACATCGATATCCTGAAAAAAACAATCCCCCCCACCAAGCCAGTCTACAGATATATCCACCTGGTTATCCTTCCCAACCCCAAAATGAACTGGAAGCATATCCTGCTCACAGCACCCCTTACCGCCCGATACCTCTCTAATCTGAGTCCCTTCTGAAGTTAAAACTTCTACCCTCGCACCTATAGCGGAGCTATTACTCAAAACACCGTCACCCACCAGGTCTATGATGAGATTGTTGTTTGTGTTTCCACTGCTCTCCATGAGTGCCGTTCCCAGATGACCATTCAAGAAGACATCCATGAAGGTATCATTATTATAGTCACCCCAGGTCGCGGCAAATACATCGATTGGAAAATCAACGCCCACTTCAACTGCAACGTCAAAGAACCTGGCATTACCAAGGTTTCTAAAAAACCTTGTAGGATTTAGATGGTTGGTTGTAAAAAGATCCAATAAGCCATCAGCGTCAAAATCAATCCAAGCGCATGTCCTTCCATCACCGACATCCTCTGTTCCTGTATCAAGTGTTACATCCGTAAACGTTCCATCACCATTATTTCTATAGAGCGCGTTTCTAGTTGATTCAATGTTTCCTACATAAAGGTCAAGAAAGCCATCGTTGTTAAAGTCTCCTACGCACGCAGAAATTGAATTCCAACTCTGGTCTCCATTGACCCCTGCTTCAAAGGTTATATCTGTGAAGGTGCCGTCACCATTATTTAAAAATAATCTATTAAATCCATCATTTGCTAAGAAAAGGTCTGGAAAACTGTCATTGTTAAAATCAAACCACGTGGCCGAGTTTGTATCAAAAAAACCACCAAGCCCTACTTGCCCAGAAACTTCAATAAATAACCCATTCCCCTGATTCTCATATAAGAACGAAACACCTGAATTCGCTTGGAAGAGATCGACCCATCCGTCTAAATTATAGTCAACCCAGATAGTATGCATTGCGACGCCCCCTTCCACATTTATTCCCCTGTCTTCAGAGACATCCAGGAAAATAATTCCATCAAGATTTTTATAGAGTATTGGAGGAGTACCTGCCATTATGGTTGACACGACGAGATCCAATAGGCCGTCATTATCGAAATCCGCCCATGCGGCACTTCTCACTCGAACGTCAATTAATCCAGACTCAACAATTACATTAAGAAATGTACCATCACAATTGTTTTTAAATAAAAATACATTTGGGGAGAATGCGTCAGTATTCGCAACAAATAAATCCTGACATCCATCGTTGTTAAAATCACCCCACGCCGCAGTTTGACCAAAACCACCTAGACCCCCAATTCCACTGTCCATTACACTCACAAATATTGGCAAGGGGATGAAATCATTTGAACCATCTGAGTCATTTGAATCATCTGAACAGGATGATGATCCTGAAATGAGTAGCATGAATAAGATTAACAAAAATTGCTTCTTATTACACAACATGAACCTTATCCTTTTTTGATTTTGTCGAAAAGCAAATCGGCAGCTCTTAAACTAAGCGCTTCGATCGTGAGCGAAGGAGCCTCTCCTCCACCTGAAGTGGGGAAGACGCTCGCATCGGTGATCAGCAGATTTTTAATCTCATGACTCCTGAGATCAGGGCCTACAACCGATTTCTCAGCGTCTTTACCCATTCTACATGTACCAAATACATGGGTAGCTGAGAAAAAGTCATAGGCAGAAAACTCCTCCACAATCTCCTCCGCTCCGGAGGCCTTTAAAATCTCCTTTGCAGTCTTTGCCATAAAATCAAGGCACTTAAGTTCTGTCTCTCCCAAATATGACTGTATCTGTGCCACGGGTATTCCAAAGTCATCCTTTACCCCTTCATTAACCGTGACGTAGGTATCCTTATTTGGTAAAAATTCACCGATCCCCCCCATAGCAATGGCATGCCCAAACCATTTTTCAATGGACTTTACAAAATCTTCCCCCCAACCATCAAAGTAACGAAGAGCATAGTGTACAGGCCCTACTGCGCTTCCGGCGGTAGGATAAAGTCTTAATCCCCCAGTAAAGCCAAGATCAGGATCAGGCTTGTTCCATTTCCAGATGACGCTGTCAATGGGAATTCCTCTATAGGAATCCAATCTTTCTGGATGAAAGGCCACAACCTGGTAAAAAAGGGTTTCCATAAAATTTTTACCTACAAGCCCATTCCCATTTATTCCCGAGTTTAAAAGAAGCCTAGGGGTCTCTACGGCGCCACAGGCAACGGCTAAGAATTCTCCCTCGACGAAATGTCCCTTACCCTCTTTATCAAAATAATGAACACCCTTTACCCTTTTAACTCCATTCTTTTTCTCCAACTCTATTCGGCTTGCAAAGGCGTTAGTGATAATACTGCATGATCCGGTATCCTCCGCTAAAGGAATGAAAGTGACATCAACTGTACCCTTATCCCTTCGCGGACAGCCCCATACACAGCCATTGCAATAGTTGCAGGGGGGCGTATCGCGATAAAGATTTGAAAGGATTGCAACTGAATTTGGCAAAAGCTCGAGCCCCTTTTTCTTACAGGTCTTTTCTATTATCTTACTGGCATAACTCAGATTATGGGGCGGGAGAGGAAAGGGATTTTTTCTTGGTCTGAAGGGAATCTCCTCAGGTCCAGCAACTCCAACAATCTTTTCGGCCTCTTCGTAGTAGGGCTCCAGGTCTTCATAATCTATTGGCCAATCCTCCGCTACCCCAAAAAGGGATTTCATTCTAAAGGCACTGGTACTTAGGCGATGTGCTTCACCCTGGAAGTGAAGGGTAGTTCCTCCAACTCCAATTACCCGGTGGTACTCAAGGTACCTCCGCTCGTCGCGTTTATTAAGCTTTCCAGAAGCCTTATTCCATGACCTGAGGTGTGTATATTTCTCATCCAAAACCTGTCGACCACCGTAGGTGTTGTTTATTTTTTTTCTATAGGGAAAACCCTTAAGCTCCCAATCATTCCGGTTTAGTGGATAATCTTTAAGTGGGTTATAGCGATCCCCGGCCTCAAGTGTAAGCACTTTCATACCCTTTGAGGCAAGTCTCCATGCAAATGGAGCTCCACCCGGCCCAGAGCCAATAACGATGCAATCGTATTTTTCAATCTTTTGAGGCATAAATTTTAAGTGCATGATATTAAGTTAACAATTGCAATTTGTCAATTATTTAGTATAATGATCAAATTTAAAACCGGTGGCGGAGACCTTTAGGTCTCCAAGTCAAGATAAACAAATATATTAATGTAGCGGAAAGCTTTAGGTTTCCACAATAACAATGGAGGTCTAAAGACCTCCACTACCGGTCTAAAAAACCATGCAAGAACTCTTCCTTATCCTTATATTATTGATTTCGTTTGGATGCACGAGATCGGATGAAAATGGCGAAGATAAAGGCCTAAAAGAAGAAAACAAGGTTAGTGGAACTATAATTGCCGTCGTTAATGAAAGACCGATATATAAGGAAGATATAAATAAAATAAGCCTTGAAGAAGCCATCGACAGGGAATTGCTATACCAGGAGGCTATGAAAAAGGGGCTTGATAAACAATTTGAAGGCCTCAATCAGGCTGACAAGAAAAGAAGAATAAGAAGGTTTTTTAGAGACGACATAATCGGCAAGTCAATGGTGGTTGGAGAAGGCGAAGTAGAGGCTTATTACAGGGAAAATAAGGGAGACTATGAGAGTATCTTAACTATAGAGATTATATTGAAGGACAAAACATTGGCTGAGGAGGTAAAAAAAAG
This sequence comes from Thermodesulfobacteriota bacterium, assembly GCA_036397855.1. Lineage (NCBI taxonomy): Bacteria > Pseudomonadati > Thermodesulfobacteriota > Thermodesulfobacteriota bacterium. Next base: position 26,095 of record DASWID010000104.1, read on the forward strand.
GGCGACTTCTGGTGAAGATTTTAAAAAGCTCATGGAGGAATATTCCAAAGAACCAGCCAAAGCTAAGGTAGATACAAAGGTTGATCCACAATACAGGGAAATCTTTAAAGATAAGGACGTGGGTTATATAAGCGATGTTATATCGGACGAGGAAGGCTTTAAGGTAACAATCCTAAAGGAAAGGGTAGAGATTCCTCTTGAAAGTGTTATTCGATCAATTGAGTCTAAAGTGAAGCGCGAGAAAAGAGAAAGATCATTAAGGGAATTCCTGAAGAAATTAAAAAAAGAAAATAAAATAGCAATACTAAGCCATCAAGAAAGACCTAATGCGGATCAAAATTAAACAATATCTATACGAGATTGACCCTTAATTAATATAAATTCATAATTGGGCAAAATATCCCCGTTGTAACTTAAAGTTTTTTGATAAGGGGTTTTATCAATACATGGTAAATTATAGGCACACATACAGGATTTTAATGTTATTAAACTTCTTCTTATTTATCACACCAACCCTTTCTGGAAGCCCTCCCGCCATAACTGCCGATAAAACTGAAGAATCCGTACTAGATGAAATCGAAATGGGAACTGCTGATAGAGATGAAATAAAATCTAGACCTGAAATTAAAGTTGACTTTGAGACAAAGGAACAATTTAAAAAAGACTATTTCACCTCTGGTCCAGATAAACGACAGCTATACGATGAGTATCTTCCCAAGCTGGGGGCAGACTGGATTCTAAATTGGCTGGAGATTCTATATCCTGCTTGCCATGCGCACTCCCATGAATTGGGAATGGCAATATATGCCCGAGGCAAAGATATTGGTCTCGCGCTCAATGAATGCAAGACCAAGTGCACCTCCGGATGTATGCACGGTGTCTTGATGGAGGCCTTTGGTACTCACTCTCTTCATGAAATAACAGAAAAGATGGGTAATTTTTGCAAAAATAAAGAAATGACCAGGTTCCACAAGCCGGGGAATTGCGCGCATGGAATAGGACATGCACTAATGGTCGTGACGCACCATGACATTGAAAAGTCAATTTCTGGATGCTCCTCATTTAATAACCCCGCAATGGGATATTACTGTGCAACCGGTGTTTTCATGGAGTACTTCCATACCTGGAATGAAGAGGATCTAAACAAACATAGTTTGCATTTCCCCTGTGACACATTAACGCGATACTCGGCAGCTTGCTACCGATACAAGGCTCCTAAGATTCTCAAAAAACTTGACGGCAACATCAATACCTTGGCTGAGAAGTGTTTAGAACTTCCCCGATCATTGAGACTAGGTTGCTTCCACGGATTAGGAACCGCGAAAGTACTTGACATCTTCAATGACCCAAAGCTCCTCACTGATGTTTGCCACCGCGGAAATTCAGATGATCAGGCAATGTGCATTGAGGGTGCGATTGAAAAGCTGGCTGACTTTAAGAGCGATAAAGCAACTGCAGCCTGCGAGTACCTGGAAGGTGAAAATCGAAAGCTATGTTTGGCAGCAGCTCATGGGAAAATGTACAGATTAGACAAGCCAACCATGGGTCTTTACATTGACGGCAGCGGAGACCTGCAGCATTGAAATCTTAATACCCACCAGCAAGACTGGTGGGCTACCCGAGGGGGGGACAGGGACTGGTGGGCTACCCGTAAATTTCATATCTCATAAAATGGGTAGGTCACGAGTCCCTTCGATCTAACTCAGGGCAGGCTTGCTCGTGACAATAAAACGCGTGGCAATTCCCTAATTTATGGAGGACTAAAGCCCTCCGCTACATTCGTAGCGGAAATCGATAGCGGATAACATAAACAACATATGATGAATTTTCTTTCTTGCATTCATTTCCAAATTCAGATAAATTATCCATTACTTTTTACGCGGAGGTAAAAAAGACATAACAATGTATAAATTTCTATGCTACTCCAATAGAATCATAGGGCTAAGTCTAATATTATTGATCTTTACAGTTCACTCTGGTTGTAAACAAAAGGAAGAAGTACCCAAAGAGACATCTTCTCCTCAAAATGAGGAAAATAGTTCCTCTTCTGAGTCAATATCTTCGGAGAAAAAGCTGGTTGCAACAGTAAATGGAAGACCCATATATGAAGAAGATTTAAGAGGAAGAAAGCTTGAATATGTTATAGAAGACGAGATACTTTATGAAGAGGGGTTGAAACAAGGTCTTGAGAGTGAGTACAAAGAACAGATTGATAGATATAAAAAGAATTTAATTATAAACGCAGTGAAACAGCAAATTCAATATAGCTTGCCTAGGGACCAAAAAATCAGTGATAGCGAAATCGAGGATTTCTATAAGAAATATGAGAGGAGATACACAAATCTTAAAGCATTAGGAATATCTGCTCCTGATAAGAAGACTGCTGAGATAAATCATGAAAGAGCAACCAAGGGAGAAGACCTAGAGAAAATAGCTTCAGAATATTCCGAATCTGGGGTATTATTTTCGCCAAACCCTATTATGCTAAATGTTGATAAGAACGATTTCTTTCAAGAACTCAAAGTTGGTGCCGTAAGTGATATAATTGAGGATAAAGGACAATTTCTAATCTACAAGGTAATTGAGGTAAAACATTTACCTCTTTCGCAGGTTAAGAATTCCATAAGATATTCAATCTATGCCAAGAAGCAATCTCAGGCAGTTAGCGACTTCGCGGAGAAAGCAAAGAAAGAACGTAACATGAATGTAGAGATTTTTCAGGAAGAGAAATGAAATCAACAAGAAGAGGTTTTCTTAAAACCGTTGCTCATGGTGTAATAGGAAAAGCCTTGATATCAAGCATTCCCTATAGTGTTTTTGCAAATACTAACGAATTAGAAAACGGAATTGAGCTGGAAAAGGGTTATTTGGTATTTAATAGGGAAACCCAAAAGAGCGTGGAAGCCCTCGCCGAAACTTTTATCCCCGGGGCGAAGGAGATAGGCATAAAAATCAAGTTTATGGAATATATAAGTAAAGACCCCGGCATTGCCGGGTACCTAGATTCGGGGTTCTGGAACTTGGACACTATTTCCAAACAGAGGTTTAGAAAACCTTACTACAAACTCGACAACAAAGAAGATAGAAATGCGGTCTTGAAACATGTTTTAGCCAGAGAGAAGAACTTTATCAACTTATTTAAAGATATAGTGATTAAATTGTATTATTCAGACCCGACGGTTTGGAAGAAGCTTTCCTATAACGGCCCCCCTCAGCCCAGAGGCTTCATGGACTACACACTACCGCCTAAGTGAAACCCCCCAAGACTAATGTAGCGGAGGGATTTAGACCTCCAATAGATTTACTCCCCCTTTAGAAAAAGCGTGTCCTGAGTCAATCGAAGGAGGGACTAACGGGGATTTGACAATTTCGCGCTAATTCCTCGTACAAAAGGGCAGGATAAAAATTATGTCCCCACTCACCACCCGGGTAGCCCACCAGTCTTGCTGGTGGTACATCAATTGTCACGAGCAAGACTCGTGACCTACCCAGGGTAATTAAATTTCTTCTACGTGCGTTTAATTCAAATTCGGGACAAGAATGTCCCGCCTATCTCCCCGCCAGAAGCATGCGGGGACAGGCTCTGGACTCCCGCTTACAATCCGCGGGAATGACAGAAAGGATAGGCGGGGTTTTCCAACCCCGCAGGGATAAAGCATTTGGAATGAAACCCTGACCTGTCCTGAGCATCGTCGAAGGAAGGTTTTCGCTACATTTCATATAAATATTGAAATCAAATATGTCGCGGAGGGATTTAGACCTCCATAGATCTACTCCCCCTTTACAAAAAGGGAGGAGCGGAGAAGTGAAAGTGTCCAATTCAGAAATCATATATCTCCTGAAGTTTCAGGCTTTCTTCCATTACCCTTTCCAAGCCCATAGCTTTTTCCAACATTTCGATTTTATTCAATTTTATTCGAGTCCGTGGCCTTGCCGCCATGATAGAGCAGCAGTCCTTATAGGGCTTGATTGAAATGTCATATGTCTCTACCTTCCTCGCTAATTCAACTATTTCCTCTTTGTCAAATGAAATAAGCGGCTGGAATATGGGCATAGAAACCGACCGGTTGAAGACATTTAAGTTGTCGAGGGTTTGGGAAGCAACCTGTCCCAGGCTGTCACCCGTCACGAGGGCCTGATACCCTTCAGCCTTTGCTATCGATTCTGACATTTTTAACATAAACCTGCGGAAAAGTACCGGCTCATAAGAGCCATTTACGCGATTTTTCAACACCGAAAGATGAAAAGGATGGTAGGGGACCAAGATGAGACGAGATCTCAACTGATATTTACCCAATCTCTCGACCAACTCTCCCACCTTAGTATTCACCGCTCTCTCTCCACAGTTAAAACTATGAAAATGGATAAAATCAACCCCGCAACCCCTCTTCATCATTTGATAGGCCGCCACAGGAGAATCAATACCTCCCGAGTGCAGGCAAAGCACCTTCCCACTTACCCCCACAGGCAACCCTTTTAAACCTTCAATCTTCTCAAAAAAGACGAAAACCTGATCAGAAATTTCGATATAGACCCGTAGATCGGCGTGTTTAAGGTTGACTTTCAGTCTAAGATTTTTGGTTACTTCTTCCCCCACAATGTCCGCTACTTCAACCGAGGTATAGGAAAAGCCCTTATCCGCCCTTTTGACAAAGACCCCAAAGGTGTGAATATCCCTCGTCAATCTCTCAGGAACCTTGGATAAAACAACCTTCTTTATCGAATTCAAGTCTTTTTT
>DASWID010000105.1 GCA_036397855.1 Thermodesulfobacteriota bacterium
TACGATTTTCATCAGTTCTGCTACAGGCAGCGGTGGCTCTTCACCGTTAGATCTCCTCGGTATTATCTCAGTGATTATGGCTTCTGCTGCTACTTGTTTGGAGGCTTCCCAAAGGGCATAGCCTATCTTTCTCAAGGGTTCATCGGTTATAACGAGTACATTCTCATCTTGTTTTATTGCCATACAATCTCTGGCAGCAATTAAAGCTGCGGTTCTCATTCTGTCCATTAGATTTCAGCCCTCCGGAATAGGATTTCGATCTTTATATTTTCTTAAGTCTCGGATTGTTCAGCAACCATTCTAACCCTCACAGATCTTAAATAAATTTTAAACACAATGAGTAATGATTGAAATATCCCAGGTGCTACCACCGATTGAAAGTCGGCAGGAGTTAACCATACCAAATAGAAAACGTTTGCCCTTGCATTCTTGACCATAAGCTAAAAAGTACCAAACATTTGGCATTATGGCTCCTTTCTTGCCAACCAACAGTTTGCATTTGGTTGTATAATTTCAATTAGATGGGCAACATTTGTAAATCTTGTACCGATTACAACTCTGCCAGATTCAGAGAGGTAACAGATTTGGAAAATTATTTTTATTAAACGGGACAGGAATGTCCCGCCTATCCTTTGTTAGGGCAAGCGATAGCCGGGGTTTTCCAACCCCGGATTGCATTTGATTGTACAATTTCAATCAGAAGATCAAGACTTTTAATAGAAATAGACTTTCATAAACGATCCTAATATCGTAGGATCATCTTCGCTGAATGACCTAGCAGATTGATGATTCAAATTAGATAAAACCCTTAAGTAGTATCCCTATTTCACCCTGCCTGATCTTTTTCATAGAACGTCTCTCAATTTGCCTAATGCTCTCCCTGGTTAAACCAAAATATGCCCCGATTTCTTCTAGCGTGAAACCTTCTTCATAACCGATTCCAAATCTCATCCTTAGAACCTCTTGTTCCCTCGTTTCAAGTTTTGAAAGGGCTTCCGATATTTTTGATTTCAAAATACTTTTTTCCAATACTATATCTGTCCTTGGTCGATCGTCAGTCATATAAATCTTCTTCGAACCACTATTATCTTCGAGGGTTGAAGCTGAAGTATCAATCGAAACAACACTCGTTTGAGTTAATTTAGCTATTTTTTTTAGTCTACTAATGCTAATTCCGGCTTCTTTTGCGATATCTTCAATTGCTGGCCGTTCACCTTTTTCTTCCCTGAGCTTGATCATGGATTTCTTAACTTTATTAGCCCTCTCAAGCACACGAACCGGTACTCTTACAATTCTAGTCTGATCAAGCAATGCTCTAGATATACATTGGAAAATCCACCAAGACGCATAAGTCGAGAATCTGAATCCCTTTGATGGATCATACATTTTGACTGCCTTAATTAACCCGATGTTACCCTCCTGTATGAGGTCAGCGAGCGGAAGTCCTCTACCCATGAACTTTATTGCCATGCTCACGACTAGCCTTAGATTGGCTTTAATGAATCTATGATTGAAATCATTTGCTTTCTTTGAACAAGCTATCATCAATGCTGAAAGCCTTCGTATCCTTTTTGAAGAGTTTGAAATTTTATCCCTTTTATCATCAATCCAAGAGATCTGTTTATCCTTTCTTAAAGGCACGTTAACTCTACGATCACGTCTATCTTCCAAATCGGATATTGATTTATGAAGAATTGTTTTTAACTCTTTCGCCTTTTTTTCGTATATCTTCATCTTCACTGAAATCCGAAGTTCTTCAACCGCATTGAAAAGAGGCTCAGCACCAACCTCCCTAAAATATGTCTGGAGAATCCTTGTATTTTCTTCACTCCTAAACTTGCTATCTCCAATCCTGGAGTCTTTGCTGTGACTCATGTCATCTATTGTTGAGTCCTGTTTATTCGTGCTGAATTTATCTGAAACGTCTCTTGTTGAAGATACTGATCGAAGCCATTTGTCTTTTTCATTAGACATTCGTTTATACCTTTTTACCCTATAAACGCAATGAATGTGCCAAATGATTTCATTCTTATAACTCATTGAAATTATTGAGCTACTTTTGATTGTAAATGATGCATATTAGCAATTTTTGGCAGCTTTCAGATAGTTTTTGACAAAAGTTGTCAGGAGGCTGTATCAACGATTTAAAAACTAATTAATTGGTAAATTGTATAATTGCAGAGTAGTTACAACCATTTTTGCGTGGTAAAAAACTAATATTAATTATTCATAAATCTATCTCCGTGCGAACAATCGATTGACAATACGAGGATTTATTGTATTAATATTAAGTCGTTTAATAACATCGCGGAGGGCTGGTAATGTCAGTTAAGAGAATTTGCTGGGATTGTCCTGACACCCCTGTAAGAGAATGGAGTATCCTCTCTGAATCAAGAGCAAGGGAAGGGCATTTGATTAATATAAGCTGTCCGAATTGCAAAAAGGAATCAAGAATATTTGGATGGATGGTAGGTTGTGATTGTGATTCCTGTAAGACCCAAGTCATAGGTGCAGCCAAATAGAAATCGATTCATTAACATTTAACAAGGATAAATATAGATCTCAATTTAATCTAAAATTGTAGAGTCTATTTTAATACAGGTTTAAATTTACAAAATACTTTTTACTTTTGTCGGTGAACAAAAACCAAAATCAATACGTAGGTACACTGACTCAGGTCCAACTAGATAATTTAGATGAAAGTGCTTTTAACAGGAGGTGCTGGTTTTATTGGTTCCTGGGTAGCAGAGGCTCTTATAGCCGACGGAAACGAAGTTTTTATCATAGATGACCTCTCCACTGGCAACATTGAAAACATCCCAAAAGATGCAAACTTTGTCGAGGCCGATATAAAAGATCGTGAGCCGCTCGAAAAAATATTTGAGGATTTTAAACCAGAAGTAGTTAATCATCATGCCGCTCAAATAAATGTCAGGAACTCTGTAGAAGATCCAAATTTCGATGCGCAAGTGAATATACTCGGCACGATAAATCTATTAGAGCTATCGATAAAACACGAAATAAAGAAATTCATGTTTGCATCGACTGGTGGAGCCATCTACGGAGAGCCTAAGGTCATCCCATGCATAGAAGACACGCTTCCAGCACCTATTTCTCCGTATGGAGTTTCGAAATTCGCAGTCGAACAATATCTAAATTACTATAAAGCAGTCCACGGCCTTTCTCACGTCGTTCTGAGATATTCTAACGTATATGGTCCTAAGCAAAATCCACATGGTGAAGCAGGGGTTGTGGCTATTTTCTGTAATCGAATTAAGTATGGTGATCCATGCGAAATTTTTGGAGACGGAAAGCAAACCAGGGATTATATTTATGTAGAGGATGTTGCCAGGGCAAATATTTTAAGCCTAAATGCTCAAGATGTTATACTCAACATCGGAACAGCAATTGAAACATCTGTTAATGATATCGTAAGCACATTGAAAAGAGTCACAAACAGAGATGTACAAGTTGTATATACCCCTCGCCGGAGCGGAGAAGTAGATAGAATTGCCCTCGAAATCAAGCGAGCAGAGGAATTCCTGGGATGGACTCCGCATATAAACTTAGAAGACGGCCTTTACCAAACATGGGAATGGTTCAGTAGTGAACAGGCCGGCTATACGACCTTGAATAAGTAATCTAAAGCACTCAAAGGTAAGAATGGATTTCTCTGAACTCAATCGTTTAAGTAGCGGATTTAGTGTATCCAGAATTATCCAGGTTGCTGTAAGGATAGGAATATTTGATAAAATTGAAACCCGGGGAAGCACTTCAGAAGAAGTAGCTTCATCGATTGATACCAGCCCAAGGGCAACAGAACTATTTTTAAATGCCTTAGTAGCTATAGGATTACTATCAAAGGAATCTGGAAAATATTTCAATACAGAAATCTCACGCACATATCTGGTTAAGAACTCCCCCAAATACTTTGGTGGGATGATTATATTCGAACATAATCTATGGGATATGTGGGGCAAACTAGAAGATTCAGTAAGAACGGGAATGCCTGGCAGAAAACCTGATATGTTTCAAAATAGGGAAGATGAAACGGAAAAATTTATTTTGGCTATGCACTCACTCGTAAAGGCAAGAGGCGACGCCGAAGTCGTAAGCCACCTATTAGACCTTAGATGGGCAAATTCGTTGATTGATATAGGTTCAGGACCGGGGACGTATCCAATTGAGTTTATAAATAAATATCCAAAACTCGAGATTACAATATTTGACCTACCAGGAACCCTACGTGTAACAAGGAAAATCCTGGAAGAGGAACATAAGATAGGTCAAATTACCTTATTTGAAGGAGATTATAAGAAAAATAGAATACCCGATGGTTTTGATGTGGCATTTCTTTCAAATATCATCCACAGCGAAGACGAAAACACGAATCAAAGTTTAATGAAAAATATTTATGAAGCATTAAACACTGGAGGACTGCTAGTAATCAAAGATCATATATTAAATGAAGACCTTACAAGCCCCGCTGTAGGAGCTATCTTTTCTATTACGATGCTCCTAGCGACAAACGGTAGAGACTATTCCTTCAAGCAAGTCTCCACATGGCTGGAAGCCACCGGATTTAATTATATAGAATGGAAACAATTACCAAAACCTTTAGAATCATCGTTGATCACAGCGCGAAAATAAAACGAAAACACGTTTGTCCCGAAAATAATTGAAGATAATAACTCATATTGGTATCATAAATTTCATGGAGGTAGACTATGGGTGATAAACCTGAGTTCGGATATGATGTAAGAATTATTGAAAGATATCTGCGTGAAGGGAAAATTACGAAAAATGAGTACGAAGAGTATCTGAAAAATCTTCCAGATATGGTCGATGAAAGTTGTCCCTTGATCATAGATGATGAACCTACGGGGGAATTAGAAGGTGAATCGAATCATAATGAGGAAGAGTCGTAATGAATTGGGAATACAAAATAATCTCGGTAGATGAACTGATTTCAGACCATGAAGATCATGACATAGCTGTCTCAAAGCAGGCGGCTTCATCACGGAGGTCAAAGATAGGAAAAGGTCTTGAACACAATCTAAACCAGCAAGGTGAACTGGGATGGGAGTTAATTACCATTTTTGGCGAATTTGGAATTTTCAAAAAACCAAAGGTTTAGATTATTCCCACTCTATGGTGCTTGGAGGTTTGGTTGAAACATCATAGACCACACGGTTTACACCCTTCACTTCGTTGATGATACGCACGGATACGGTTTCCAAAACATCATAAGGTATTCGAGCCCAATCAGCAGTCATTCCGTCTACGCTTGTAACGGCCCTCAAGGCAATTACATTCTCATAAGTTCTTTCATCCCCCATAACTCCCACTGTTTTAATCGGAAGAAAAACGCAAAAAGCCTGCCATATATCATCATATATTCCCGCTTTCTTTAACTCCTCGATGAATATCGCATCAGACTGTCTAAGATCCCTTATTTTATCCTCGTCCACTTCGCCGATGATTCTAATTGCCAGACCAGGGCCAGGGAACGGGTGACGGCTGAGAATGTCTGGACGAAGTCCAAGCTCACGACCCACCTCTCTTACCTCATCCTTAAACAGCTCTCTCAATGGTTCAACCAGTTCCAGTTTCATTTTTTCAGGAAGACCTCCCACATTATGATGAGATTTAATCTTCGACGAGGGTCCCTTAACGCTGACACTTTCTATGACATCAGGATAAAGAGTCCCCTGAGCAAGAAATTCAGCCTTATTAATCTTAGATGCCTCTTCTTCAAAGACCCTTATAAACTCTTCACCGATTATTTTTCTTTTTTCCTCCGGATCCTCCACACCCCGAAGCTTTCGTAAAAATCTATCTGTCGCATCTACATGAATTACATTAAGCCCCATCTTCCTGTAAACATCTAAAACCTCTGATCCTTCGTCGAGTCTCAAGAGTCCCGTATCGACGAAGAAACAGTAAAGTCGGTCCCATACGGCACGTTGCAAGATCAAAGCTGTTACAGACGAATCGACTCCGCCAGAAATTGCACATACTACGTTAGAATCTCCAACCTTTTCTCTAATTTCTTTTATCGTGTCGTCTGCAAAGGATTTAGGAGTCCAATCGCCATCGCACCCCGCGATCTTAAATATAAAATTTGATAGAATCTCTTTCCCATATCCTGTGTGCACGACCTCTGCATGGAATTGAATGCCGAAGATCTTATCTCTATCACTTTTTATCGCTGCAATTGGGGAATTGACGCTCGATGCAATAGCGGAAAATCCGGCGGGCAACTCGAGCACTCGGTCGCTGTGAGACATCCAGACAGAGGTTTTTTGGGGAATACCCGAGAAAATGTCCGCGTAATCGGTTATCTCAACTTCAGACGGTCCAAATTCTCTTCTTTGGGAGCGTTCAACTTTCCCCCCCAGCAGGTGTACTATTAGTTGCATCCCGTAACATATACCCAGTATGGGGATACCTAATTCAAGTATCTTATGAGTTAAAGAAGGAGAACAATCATCCCATACGCTTGCAGGACCACCAGAAAGAATCATTGCCTTGGGTTGAATTTCAATAATTTCGTCTATTGAAATATGGAAAGGCCTGATCTCTGAAAAAACGCCTAACTCACGAATTCTTCTTGCTATAAGCTGTGTATACTGAGATCCAAAATCCAGGACTAATACCTTTTCTCTCATATAAGAACTTTAAGATAATATAGGTTCGATCAAAATCTACCTTTTGGTTATGGTTAATTTGCCCTCAAAATAAATTAAGAGCTATTCAATCCTATAATTGGGAGCTTCCTTTGTTATAATAACATCGTGAACATGGCTTTCACGAAGACCGGCACGTGTTACTCTTATAAAGTTAGCAGCTTGCTTAAGCTCCGGGATAGTACGGCAGCCTGTGTATCCCATTCCCGCTTTCAATCCACCCACAAGTTGAAAGATCACTCCACCAAGCGATCCTCTATACGGAATCCTACCCTCAATACCTTCAGGGACAAGCTTCGCATCAATCATCTCATCTTGTGCATAACGATCACGACTCCCTTTTTTCATAGCTTCTAGTGAACCCATTCCACGGTAGACCTTGTATGTCCTTCCCTGAAAAAGGACGACCTCACCTGGGGCTTCATCCGTACCGGCAAACAGGTTTCCAATCATCACAGAATCTGCCCCAGCCCCAATGGCTTTAGTAATATCACCAGAATATTTTATTCCCCCATCTGCTATCAGGGGAATACCAGTTTTTGCTGCCACCCCCGCTACATTCTTTATCGCCGATATCTGGGGCATCCCAACGCCAGCAATAACCCTAGTAGTGCAAATTGACCCCGGACCCACTCCAACCTTAATGGCGTCTGCACCCGCCTTTATCAAAGCCTCAGCACCTTCAGCAGTCCCTACATTTCCAGCAATAAGTTCTATACCACGGAAATTTTTCTTGCTGGAAACTATGGCATCAATTACCCTGCTTGTATGGGCATGAGCGGTATCAATTACTATAACATCACAGCCCACTCTCAAGAGTGCCTCAATTCTTGCTTCTCTTTCAGTATTTATTCCGACTGCAGCACCACACCTCAGCCTTCCCATCTTGTCTTTGCACGCTCTCGGGTGCTTTTCTATCTTTTCAATATCTTTCATTGTAATTAGACCGCGAAGTCTAAATTCATCATTTACAACCGGCAACTTCTCAATTTTATATTTATGAAGTAATTCCGTCGCCTCCTCCAATGTTGTTCCTTCGTTTACAGTAATTAGTTTTTTCTTTGGAGTCATTAATTTATCGACTCTGTAGTGAAGATTCTTCTCAAACCTAAGATCCCTATAAGTTATGATGCCTAAAAGTTTTCCGTCCGCACCCGTGACAGGCAGTCCAGTGATGTTATGTCTCAGCATAATATCCAGTGCCTCTTGAACACTGTGGTTAGGTCGCACTGTCAATGGATTAACTATCATCCCACTTTCATATTTTTTGACCATTTCAACTTCAGCAGCTTGCGATGTAATATCCAGATTCCTATGAATAATTCCGATACCCCCTTCCTCAGCCATTGCTATAGCTGTCTTTGCTTCAGTCACTGTATCCATTGCTGCGCTGATAATTGGAATATTAAGACTGATCCGGGCAGTAAGATTAGTTGATACTTCTACTTCGTTGGGAAGGACCTCTGAATAGGAAGGAAGCAAAAGAACATCATCAAAGGTTAGCGTTTCCTCGATCTTGTCCTTTGACATGTTCTATTATCCTTTCTTTTTCTTACGTGACTTTATAATGTTACTCGTTAATTTTTTAGATCGACCCCTAGCTTGCTTTGGAAGCTTTACAACTTTGGCTATCGGTGCTTGTTTTGCGGGGATTTTAACAATTTCGATAACCTTTTTTCTCATTTCCGGTAGCGTAACTCCGAGCTCAATTTCAATCTCCTGCTCTTTTTCACCAAGATTGACGAATACTGGGAGTACACCGACGAACGTTGTAGAATCTACTCGTTCAAATCCAAGAGCTTTTAGTAGCTTTTTGGGCAACACAGGGAACTGTATTACAGCAACATCAGCAGTTTCCTGCGGAAGCAGGCCATCCTGACTCACACTAATCTTTAGCCTTGTCGATTTCATCTATCGTTAAAAAAAATTAATTTGATGTCTATATACTGACTTAAAAAACAATAAATCCTTCACGTACCAACCTTTCCTTTTTCCCATTATAAAAATCCTGGAAAGATAGCCGTCTTTTGTTAATTTGAAAAATCCTAATATAAACCGTTTATTATACTAAAAATATCGGAAAACTTCAATAGCGGTTATAACGTAACGATTCAAATATTGAGGCATCATTATTAATCTTCCGATGCCGTCTCGAATTCCGACACGTCTATATCATATTTTAATCCCAAGATTCTCTTTTTTGACGGAAAAACAATGTAAAAGGGGATTGATTCTCCCGGCATAATTCCATAGTTAAGCCCGGCTAGTCTTCTTGGGTCATTAAAATCTATATCACCGCTTTTTCTCTTTAGTTTCAATATGATAGCCTCGATCGGAAGGGTCTTAAGCTCATTTTCGGAAAGTGTATTCCCTGCATAAACTGTTTGCTCAGAAACATTCTCTCCAGCACTCTTAAACTCGCTCTTTATTTTAACGAAATTGACTGCTTTACTAGAATTATTTGTAATCTGACCAGACACTAAGTACACCAGACCATTCCTAGTAGGAACCCACCTACCGACACTACCCGTGACCACAACATCACTGGAAGCGATCTTTGGAAGTGTAAAAGCAAACTTCGATCGTAAATAATTGCCATAGGCAGAAATCTTCTCACTCGATATCAACTCAAGACTGATTAATATCGTAAAAACCGCAACAATTATTATCAGTGTAAATAATAGTATGATGATATAATTGAAAGCGCTTTTTAAGATACCACCCCCAGATTTTTTTTCGGTATAAATTACCCTTTCGGATTGATAGTAAGGTGATACCGGTGTCTCAATATTTGCTTTTGAGAGTTTCTCTCTGTCTATATCAAGCCTTTGGGAATAAGATTTTCTAACAGGAGAACCCCGTTCATGGTCTATTCCGGTTTCTAAATTGTCAGATTTAGATTCAAGCGATACCTCGTCGGAATCATCGAATAATTTCGGATAAGTATATTGCTGAGCCTCTGTTTCACTATCTACTCGCAACTCCCGCCAATTAAAGGTTTTAGAGTAATCACCTTTGTAATTAGCATCGAATTGTTTTTCTTTGTCGGCATTACTTTTTAAATCGACGCTTTCTTTCTCATGCCTGACTTTGGTTTCTTTTGTATCATTACCCGGCATATCGGAAAAGTCTATTGTTTCTCCCTTATATTCAGCCTCGGATTTCCCTCGATTCAGCTCTCGTTCAAGATAAAAAACCCCACCACAATTCGAGCAACCAAACCAGATGCCCGAGGCAGTTATCTTTGACTCCTCAAGATTGTATATATTACTACAATAATTGCATCTTACAATCATATCCGATGATTATCTAAATTCATTCTCAGGATACTAGCCCTAGCAACTTACGAAGCAGGATTATTTTATAGAAAATTATCGCCTATCTGGACCGATGTCAAGATTAAAGATACCTTCAATATTATGTTATGAATTTGAGATACTAAAAAGTTAATAAGATAGTCAGAAAATTTGGATAAGGAATTTTTTAATACTCTATAGAATAACACTGCCAGATCCGCCCCGGGGCTCCGGCAGTGTTATCATTATAAGCCTTACCGTCAAATAGAATAACTAGTTTCATTATGTTGACTCAAATCCAAACCCAATTGCTCTTCTTCTTCAGTTACCCTCAGTCCCATAGCAATCCTTAGGATAGAAAGTATAACTAGAGTACCAATAAATACGAAAACCCATGTTGCAACCACAGCGATAAACTGAATCCAGAGCTGTTTTGGATTTCCGAAAAACAGACCGTTACTGCCGCTAGGATTAATGGCCACTGAGGCAAATAGGCCAGTAGCCAATGCACCCCAGGTTCCCCCTATCCCATGAACGCCTACGACATCGAGTGCATCATCATAACCAAGTTTAGTCTTCAGGTTAACTGCGAGGTAACAGAAAACGCCGCCTCCAATTCCAATGATGATAGCGGACACAGGACTCACAAACCCTGCTGCAGGAGTGATTGAAACCAGACCAGCTACGGCCCCGGTCGCTGCTCCCAAAACAGTCGGTCTACCCGTGATTATCCATTCACAAAACATCCAAGTCAGAGCTGCAGAAGCTGTCGCAGTATTAGTCGTCACAAAAGCAAGGGCCGCTAGGCCATCTGAAGCAAGCGCACTACCGGCATTGAATCCAAACCACCCCACCCAAAGGAGTGAAGCACCGATAATGCTAAACGGTAAATTATGGGGTGTAATAGGTTCATATCCATATCCAATCCTTTTACCAAACATTAATGCCGCTACCAATGCTGCCGCCCCAGAACTTATATGCACCACAGTACCCCCCGCAAAGTCCAATGCACCCATAGATCCTATCCAACCTCCACCCCAAACCCAGTGAGCGAGAGGATCGTATATAAAAGTTGCCCATAGAAGAATGAAAGCTATAAAGGTACTGAATTTAACCCTTTCTGCAAATGCTCCCGTTATTAGAGCAGGTGTGATAATCGCAAATGTCATTTGAAAAAACATGAAAGCGTATTGGGGAATAGTTGAAGCATAGTCAGGATTTGGATCTGGCCCAACCCCATTTAAACCAAACCAATTAAGGTTACCGACAATAGACCCTAGGTCCGGTCCGAAAGCGAGGCTGTATCCCCAGAGTATCCATTGAACACTTATCAAAGCAGCTATGATGAAGCTGTGCATAATGGTGCCCAGGGCATTTTTCGATCTAACAAGCCCGCCATAGAAAAGGAAAAGACCCGGTATTGTCATCATCAAGACCAGGACCGAGGATGTAAACATCCACGCTGTATCCCCAGTATCGAGCCCAGCAGTTGCTACTTGTGAAATGGCGTCAGGCTTAACTTCCAAAGGTTCCTGGCCAAAGGACAAAGTCATCGGTAATATGAATGCCACCAAACTAACCAAAGGTAAAACCAATCGTTCGATTGTTATCCTCTTATTTAACCTTTCCATTTATGATCCTCCATTACTTAATCGATATTTAGTGGATCCTAGATAATCAGTGAAATATTTGGTACTAAATAGGAAACAATACTTTGAGGTGATTGAGCTAACACTGATAGAATGATGCTCTGGGCATGAACACTCTTTTATGCAAATATTCATCTCATACCTCTTAGTTTGCACTGCGTTAGACTTTCAAAATGCAAAATATATGCCAGTATTTGAGCCATTCATTTCAAGGCATAAGATGAAAAAAGACCAGGAATATTGCTTAAGGTATAAGCAGATATGCCCGTTATTTAGGCATGATCATAATGTTAAAAACTCAAATACTCTGAGAAGAATTAATAAATCAATTAATTACCGAAACAAACAGCGTTATATCGCAATTTTCCTAAAATATTTAAGAACGTATCGAATAGCCTTAGGTAGGTTCAAAATCCTAAGAGGAATAGTTTAGTGTCGACCAATATTTGACCTTCCGACTATATCCCAGCACCCACAAAAGGTCAGATCGCCACGGTTAAAATTCAGAAAGATCAGGTTTTCACACATAAAGTTGAAACGTCCATCAGATTGGCACGATGGATGTTTTAAGCAATTGTAGCTATTACCTCTATTATATAGCTTTATATCATCCTTCGCGGAGACTTTGATTGTAATCTGTTTTTCGTAACTTAATCAAAATTGACGTTCTTCGTCTCAACCTGTGCACAAATTTTGCATATCAAGCATCTATAATCTAAAGTATATTGAAAATTCTCTTATGCTTATGTAATATTTAAAGGATAATTGTTTTGAGAAGGTAAATCATATAATGAAAGATATTAATCCTTTTAAGTTGCTCAAAGAAGAGATGGACAAACTCGTTATAGGACATGAAGATGTCAAAATGTCCTTGCTATTAGGTGTCCTATCAAGAGAGCATATATATATCGAAGGTCCCCCTGGCACTGCCAAAACGATGCTTGCCGAAATTATTTCTAAGGCGGCTCATTTGAAGTTTTTCTTTTACCAGTTGCACAGGGATACAAGGCTTTCGGAACTCGTAGGTGATCTGGTTATTTCAAAAGAGACACTAGATACCGGTGAATTGATTAAGCAAAGGATTGTAAAGGGTGGTATTTTAACCTCAGAAATTTGTCTTCTTGATGATATTTCTCGTGCACCAGGCGAGTCGTTAAATGTCTTACTAAGAATCCTGAATGAGAGAAAATTCCTGGAAGAGCGTATTCCTCTTCTTACGGCAATTGCTACGAGCAACCCAACTGCTGATGAATATTATAACGAGCCGCTTGACCCGGCTAATCTAGATCGTTTCGTACTCCAGATAAACGCTCAAGGACTATCTTACGGCAAGAAGTGGAATGAAGCGAAAGAAGTTATAAAGCTATATACGGAACATCCATTAGATTATGAAGTGCCGACAAGGGTGTCTAAGGAAGTCTTTGATGAATATTATCAAAGGCTTAATACAGTAGTCATTCCCTCAGACGTACAAGATGGACTCGCAAACTTTGTTACAACACTTATCGAAGATTATGGTCTAAATGAATCTAATTCACTGATCTCTGACAGGACATTTTTCGTAAAATCGCTCAAGATAATCAGATCCCATGCCCTCATTAATAACAGGGAAACATGCGGTCTGCAAGACCTCATGGCCCTTAAATATATGACGGCATTCCGTCTGCCTGGGGAAATGTTTAAGAGAATCGAAGAAATCATTGAGGATGTAATTTCAAAAAAAAAAACAACCAAGGATACAACAAGCAAATTAGAACCGCAGACATCTGAATTTGATCAGGATCTACCAGGGGATCAACCAAGAAAATCGCCTGACCAAGAACAAAATAAACAAAAAGACCAACTTTCCGAAGCCCGAAAGACATTCCTCCAAGCCCTAAAAGAGCTGAAAGATAATATTCAGAAGGAAAGCCCTAGCGGTGCCCCTCCTTCGGATCAAAACCTTTCAGATGATGGTAGTGGACACGAAAGTGGAATAGAAGACTCGAGTGATGACCGTGTGCTGCCATTTTCAGAAAAGGTTTACGCAAGTAAGTCCCCACGTCCAGGAGATGAAGAAGAATACTGGATTGGCGGGAAAAAAATCTATTCGAGTGCTGATAATGTCAAGATAATCATGAAAGTTCTTGAGGGCAATATCCAGAGGAGTATGGCATTAGACGCTCCTCATCCCGGAGGATTACCCAGAAGATGGAAGAAGATGAATTACTTTGAAGAAATGGAAGACGTAGATCTCTTTGAAGGAATTTTCTGGGCTGAACATACAACACCGACGCTTCCAAGGGTTCACAAACGAGAAAAGGAAGTCATGGGCGGGGAACTTGCAATTCTCAGGGATGTTAGTACCTCAATGATGGGTGTTTATAGTGAGTGGTCTTCCTCAGTAGTCCTAGGAGTAATTGAGCTTGCGAGGGTCAAGAAGATGAAGGTTGGTTATATCGAATTTAATCACCGTTCCTACATGTACAAGCGAAACTCGAAATTCTTTACAAGAGATTACCACTGGATGATGGACCTCGCCTCGAAGAACGAGTGCTCAGGTAATACAAATTATGAGGATGCATTAAAGGGGGCCCTCTCCGAATTCAAAGGTAGAGGACTCAGAAATAAGCACATTCTCTTTATAACAGATGGTATTCCCACTTCAGGTGATTGTGAGGTTCCCAATGAAAGAGTTAGGGCAAAAAAGCTTGGAGTCTGCATTCACTCTATATTTATAGGTTCTAAGAATTATCCAAAGATACTTGAGAGGATCTCTAGTGAAACAAGTGGAACTCAGTTTATCGCATCACGGGAAAGAGACGGTATTATAAGAATAGAAAGAAAAGAAAAGAAATACCTTGCACCTAAGATCGAAAAACAGCATATAGATCCTTTTACTAAGGCGTTTTCCCGATAGTTCTCGATCGCTTTTGATATTTGTTCACCGCCTTACGATGATCCCTGTAACTTGTCGAAAATTCGTGCCTTCCTTCACCCTTTGACACAAAGTACAGATAATTGAAATGGGTCGGATTTAGAGCCGCTTCGAGCGATGCTTTACCTGGGTTTGCTATTGGTCCTGGGGGAAGACCTGAGATTATATAAGTATTATAGTTTGATGTCGTTTTCAATTTTTCCCTCGTTAGATCTCCATCGAAATTATTACCCAATGCGTATATCACAGTCGGATCACTTTCTAAACGCATACCGAGCTTCAGGCGATTATGAAATACCTCCGATATCATATTTCTTTCTGATGGCTCTCCTGTTTCCTTCTCGATGATTGATGCCAACGTTACTATCTCTTGATCAGTAAGATTGATTTCATCTCTCCGGATCTTAAGAGAATTCCAAATAATTTTAAATCTTGATGTCATCATATTAATAAGCTCGTCAGCAGTGACACCCTTCTTGTAATAATAGGTTTCAGGGAAAAGATAACCTTCAAAGCTGCTCAATGGTTTTCCAATAAGTTCTTTCGCAAGATCAGCTCTTGTGGCCTTCTCAATGAATTCTCTCCTGGAAATGACTCCCTTTGTTTCAAGGAGATCTGCTATCTCATTGATATTAAGTCCTTCAGGGATGGTTATTTTTCTTACTATTACATCGCCACGTGCTATTTTTTCGATCACATCTGACATCGATTCTCCTGGGCTAAATTCGTATTCCCCAGCTTGCAACCTATTGTGTTTCCCTTTGAACATAACATACAGGATGAAGATCTTATCGCTTTTCACAACTCCACATTTTTCGATCTTAGTTGCGATTTCACGCAGCCCCGTCCCTCGCGATATTTCAAAGATTACTTTCTTTGTATTGGATGGAACAAAATAGTTAAAATAGACAAAGCATACAGAGGGTATTAATAATACTATTAACGTTAAGGATATTATGGATAATCTATTCTTCAGAAACTTCATTTTGAAGATTCGTCAGGTCAAATCAATTAAGGCTTTTCTTTCAAAATTACAACCAAATCATCCCTATGAATTATTTCGTCGCCATACTTATATCCGAGTATGCTTTCAATACTGGTTGATTTTGCGCCAACTATTTTTCTTATCTCATCAGAACCGTAACTGGCAAGTCCCCTCGCAACTTCAAATCCATTTTCATCTATACATCTCACCGATTCACCCAATTCAAAATCACCTTTAACCCCTATTATCCCGGATGGAAGCAGGCTTTTCCCCAAGGAAGCTATAGCTCTTTTTGCCCCATTGTCTATTATTAAATCTCCCGATGGCTTAAGTGTAAATGCGATCCAATGCTTTCTCCCTCTAATCCTCTCATGAGATGGGAGGAAAAGCGTGCCAATCTTCTCTCCCGAAAATATATTCGCCAGTGTAGACGACCTCTTCCCATTTGCTATAATGGTAGGAACCCCAAAGGCGGCCGCTGCCTTGGCTGCCTCGATCTTCGTTTTCATGCCTCCGGTTGTTGTCCTTCCAAAAGTCTTACCTGCCATTTTTTGTATTTCTTTGTCTATTTCATTTATTACGGAAATAAATTCAGCATCTCTGTGATTTCGAGGATCATTTGTATATAGTCCATCAATATTTGTAAGAAGAACGAGAAGATCAGCCTCTACCAGACTTGTTACAAGTGCTGCAAGATTGTCGTTGTCTCCAAACATAATTTCTTCCACAGCCACTGTATCGTTCTCATTAACAATCGGAATAATTCCAATTCTTAGTAGTGTAAGAAGGGTTTTTCTAGCGTTTAAAAATCTCCTCCTGTCAGCAAGCCCATCATGCGTCAGGAGTATTTGGGCAACCCTCTCTCCAAACTCAGAAAAAGCGCGTTCATAATTCCACATCAAAGCGCTTTGTCCACATGCTGCGATAGCTTGCTTCATTGGAACATCTCTGGCCTTTTCCTTAAGGCCGAGCTTCTTCATTCCAGAGGCTATTGCCCCAGAAGATACTACAACCGTTTCAATCTTTTTAGATTTTAATTGTGAAATGTCATTAGCAATCTCATAAAACACAGAATCTTGTAGCTCTCCATTTTCGTCTGTGAGTACACTGCTACCTATCTTTACTACTACCCTTTTTACCTTTGAAATAAGGGGCTTCCTGTCTAGTCTTTTCATAGGAGTTAAATGCCTATTATTCTACCTAAAAAGAGATGAGTAGAGAAAAGAATTGCCTGGAGGTCAAGCTTATTTGCGGTTGGACAAATATATCTACATAAATATTATCTGCGTATTCAATTTCACCGTAGGAGAGGCTTCTAGCCTCGATATTATTTAAGCACTATAATTTAATTAGGTTATCAAAAATGTTTAAATCAACTCCAAAACAAAAATCTATTCGTCAAGGCCGCTCCAGCGAAAACGAACTATTTTACTTCTTCACCGCCGTTACCCATAATC
This sequence comes from Thermodesulfobacteriota bacterium, assembly GCA_036397855.1. Taxonomy (NCBI): domain Bacteria; kingdom Pseudomonadati; phylum Thermodesulfobacteriota; species Thermodesulfobacteriota bacterium. The sequence continues at coordinate 16,994 of DASWID010000105.1, forward strand.
GTACCAAAATCTTTCTTAACAAAAATGCAGCGGAAATTGTGTTAAATACTCTTAAGTGGCTGGATCAAAAAGAACGAATTAATCTAATAGCCTGTGTAATCATGCCAGATCACCTTCATTTTATTGCACAGCTTAAAGAAACATCAATTCCTAAGCTTATGCATTCTCTAAAAAGCTATTCCGCCAATGAGATAAATAATGCTTTAGAAAGAAAAGGGCATGTCTGGCAAAGCCAATATTATGAGAGGGGAATAAGAAATGAGAAATCGTTGATGGATTTGGTGAAGTATTGTTTAGAGAACCCCGTGAGAAAAGGGCTGGCAGATGACTTCAAAGATTATGCGTTTTGGTATTGTAAATATGAAATTTAGTCATAAATTCTCCTACCTACATATATCATTATCGCGGCAGGGATGCCGCTCCTACGGTGCGGGAAATCTTTTTTTCTATCGCGCCTGGAAGGCGCTCGTACGAAAAAATTACAAATTCCATATCCCCCTGTAGGAGGGGCTTCCTTCGATGAACTCAAGACAGGTCCAGCCTCGAGTATTCTTAAGTGCTGGTTTTTCTTGACAATCTTATCACGCCTCGCTATCTTTAAAACCTGAAAGCGGGAATAGCTCAGTTGGCTAGAGCGTCTCCTTGCCAAGGAGAAGGTCGCGGGTTCGAATCCCGTTTCCCGCTCCAGTAAAAAATTAGACCTGATAAGCCACAGAGGACACAGAGGCGTATAATTAGAATTTTTATATTTTCTCTCTAAATCCTCCGTGACCTCTGTGGCTTTTTTCTTCTAATACTATAGATATATAACCGGGCTGGGAGCCAATACGTTCACACCAGCTAATTACCGAAGGAAAAGGGGTAAGGCTAACTCCTCCCTCCTCAGCCATATTGACATAGGGAAAACATCCGATATCAGCTAATGAGTAGGAACCAGCCAAGAAATCATTTTTTTTAAGTTGGTCCTCCAAAATTTGAAGGGCTGATTCACCGGCATTTCGGAGAGATCTGAGCTCCCCCTCATCACGTTTTTCTTCGGGAACAAATCTCGTCATAAATCTCGCCCTTGCAAGGGATGGATCAATGCTAGTCTTCCCGAAAAAAAGCCACTGAGAAATAAGGCCAAATCGATCCAACTCTTCTGAATAATATATATTTGGCGAGAACTTCTTTCCGAGATAGAGGAGTATTGCACTCGATTCCCACAAAATCAAATCCCCGTCTCTGATAACAGGAATCTTTTGGTTGGGATTTAATTTTTTAAAATCTTCTGTCTTATTTTCACCTTTAAAGAAGTCTATTGTAATCCGTTCATAGTGAACACCAAGATGACTTAGTAACAATCTTACCTTGTAACAGTTTCCTGACAAAGGATGGTCATATAGACTGATCATTTTTTAGTCCTCAATATATCCTTGGAACTTTTCTGTGAACCTTTCTTCACCCATAATCCTATACAACATTTCTCTTTTCGGAATAAAATAAGTTACCCTACTTCTAGTAGCCAGATTGTTCTGTCCGTCATAAATATTTACCTTCACCGTAACCCTTCTATCCCTTATTTGTTCTATCCGTCCTCTAATCTCGAGAGCTCCTGGATTGTCGACTTTTTTGACAAAATCCATTTCGACCCTCATCGTAACCCCAATCTTTTTCAGCTTATCAAACATCGCCCAGAATGCTACCTCATCAACCAGAGCACACTGAATTCCTCCATGGAGTATTCCTGGAAAACCTGACAGGTGTTCTTCGAGTCTTAGTTTGGTAAACACTTCCCCCTTTTCATCATCCGCATAAAACTTCATCCTCAGCCCTAGCTTATTTCTTGGATCACAAGCAAAACAACCATAACCGGGGAAGTCTAGAAAAATGTTCTCAATTTCTCTGACCATTAAAAATTTAATTAAAACGGATTATATGAATTCGGAAAGGCTTCAAAATGAATCATTCCATTTCAATATTCTTATCCTCGGGAGGGACCTTGGCAACAGCCGCAACCTTTTCTTCTGGCTCGAGGTCGATCAGCCTGAGCCCCTGGGTACCCCTGCCATAAACGCTTATATCCGAGGCTTTCAAGCGAATAATCTTTCCCGCATGTGTGGTTATAAGTATAATTTGAGTATCACCAGTAACCTGAAACGCGCCTACAACTAGTCCCTTCTTACCGGTTGTTTTTATCGTAATAACCCCCTTTCCCCCGCGCCCAGTCATCCTGTATTCGGAAACTGATGTCCTCTTCCCATACCCCATCTGGGTTACAGTTAGAATCTGAGCATCTGGATTCTCGATAACCTCAAGGCTAACAACTTCGTCATTCCTATCAAGTCTTATGCCTATGACCCCCGTAGCATTTCTCCCCATATCCCTTACCTTTGTCTCACTAAATCTAATAGCTTGTCCATTACGAGTAGTGAGGAGAATTTCGTTGGTTCCATCAGTCATCCTAGCACCGATTAACTCATCATCCTTAAGAATATTTATGGCCATTATGCCCCCAGCACGAGGGTTGGAATAGGCCATGAGTTTAGTCTTCTTTACTATCCCATTCTTGGTAGCCATGAGAAGAAACCGAGCTTCTTTAAATTCTCTAACCGGAAGAACAGCAGCTACATTCTCATTCGCAGAAAGATTTAGCAAATTTACAAGCGCCTTTCCCCTAGCAGTGGGTCCCGCTTCTGGTATTGAGTGAACTTTAAGCCAGTAACACCTACCAAGGTTAGTGAAAAAAAGAACGTAGTTGTGTTTTGAAGCCACAAATACATTCTCAATAAAATCAGTCTCCTTGGTGCTCATTCCTGTTTTACCCTTACCCCCTCTTCTCTGACTTCTGTAAACGCTAAGAGGTGTATTCTTGATATAACCTTCGTGAGTAATTGTGACAACCATATCCTCGTCTGCGATAAGATCTTCCAAAGAGATCTCTTCAACACTTTCAAGGATCTCGGTTCTTCTGTCATCAGCATAACGTTTTTTAATATCCACCAGTTCATCTACGATTATGATTAGTATTAACTGTTCATTTCCTAGAATCTCCTTCAACTCTTTAACGGTCTTTATCAGATCTTTCCTCTCTTCTAAGATCTTCTCTCTCTCAAGGGCGGTAAGCCTTTGAAGCCTCATTTCAAGTATTGCCTGGGCTTGGTTTTCGGAAAGCTTAAGTCTAATTATCAAGCCTTCTTTAGCCTCAGAAGGGCTTTGAGATTTCCTTATCAGGCTGATTATTTCATCGAGATTATCGAGTGCTATCTTAAGTCCCTCTAGTATATGAAGCCTTTCTTCAGCCTTGCGTAATTCAAACTGTGTTCGCCTAGTTACAACCTCTTTTCTGTGTTCAATAAACTGTCCGATTAGGTCTTTTAATGGCAGTACCTTAGGCTGGTTTTTCACAAGCGCAAGCATTATGATTCCAAAAGACGTATCCATGGGAGTATGTTTATAAAGCTGATTCAATATTACCTCTGCATTCTCCCCTCGTTTAACATCGATTACTACCCTGATTCCTTCCCTATCTGATTCATCACGTATGTCTGATATTCCCTTTACTTTTTCGTCTTTGACCAACTCGGCTATACGTTCAACGAGCTTGGCTTTGTTTACCTGATATGGGATTTCAGTAACAATAATCAACTCCCTATCGCCTTTTTTCTGCCTCTCAATCACCGCACGAGCCCTGACCCTGATAATTCCTCTACCCGTGGTATAAGCTTCCCTTATTGGCTCCTTTCCACATATGAAACCGTTAGTAGGAAAGTCCGGTCCAGGAATATGTTTCATCAATTCATTAAGAGAGATATCGGGTTTCTTTATCTGTGCTACTATTGCATCGATGAGTTCACCTAAGTTATGTGGCGGAATGTTAGTCGACATACCTACAGCGATCCCGGATGCACCATTTAGCAACAGGTTCGGTATCTTTGATGGGAGAACGACTGGTTCCGTTGCTCCACCGTCATAGTTGGGAACGAAATCTACCGTTTCTTTGTCCAGGTCATCCAGCATTTCGCTTGCAATTCTTGCGAGCCTGACCTCTGTATATCTCATTGCTGCTGGAGGATCACCATCGATTGAGCCGAAATTTCCCTGACCATCAACTAATGGATAACGCATCGAAAAATCTTGGGCCATTCTCACAAGCGAATCATAAATTGCAGCATCCCCATGGGGATGATATTTACCCATCACGTCACCGACAATTCGTGCAGACTTTTTGTAAGGTCTATTCCAATGATTCCCCGCCTCATGCATCCCAAAAAGAATGCGCCTGTGAACAGGTTTAAGACCATCTCTAGCATCCGGAAGCGCACGCCCGATTATGACACTCATCGAATAGCTGAGATACGATTCCTTCATCTCATCTTCAATGTTTACGGGCAATATTTTTGATCCAATGGCCACTTATAACCCTCCTAAATCTTTACGAAAACCTTTATAAAGGATATATTAGTGTTTGGATGGTGTCAAAGAAAATTGGACATTAATTGCAAAACTTAATAGCGAGTCCCTGATATTCCAATTTTCTCAGACTTCACTATATGAAATCAGTTAGATCTCACTAAATCGACAATGATTGATATTCATGTACATTTCTTCCCTCCCTCGATATTTCAAGCAATATGGAGGTACTTTGAAACCCCGGGCCATGGTTTATGGAAAGTTAAATACAAGACGCACGGCAAAAGACTTATTAATACCCTTAAAAGGCACGGAGTTAAACGTCATACCACTCTTGTGTACGCCCATAAACCTGGCCTAGCGGATTATCTGAACAATTTCATTCATGAATCTGCCCGTCAATCCCCTGAACTCATCCCTTTTGGAACCATCTTCGCCGGAGATGGTCGATGTGAAAAGGTGGCAAGAACCATTTTCGAAGATTTTGAGTTTATTGGCATTAAATTGCACCCCTTCGTCTCAAACGAAGAAGTGGATGATAAACGATTTTCCCCTGTCTATGATATCATGCAGAATATGGGGAAAATACTGGTCACTCATACGGGTTCTGTTCCAATATATCAACGAACGGACGGCGCCATTCGTTTAAGAAATATTTTGAATAAATTCCCAAGATTAAAAGTTATTGTTGCACACTGTGGCGCCTTTGAATATGGCGATTACCATTCGCTGGTAAAGGATTTCGAATTCGTATATTTCGATACAGCTATGAACTGCGTTCACAATAATGTTTTTTCTAATATTTGCCCTGGCCGGCAATTTTTCATCGAGCACCAGGAAAGGATACTATTCGGCTCAGACTTCCCAAACATACCCTATGAGTATTCATACCAAGTCGAGGCTATTAAGAAATTAAGTCTTGGTGAATCTGTAGAAAGAAAAATTTTTCACGATAACGCAGTTGGATTGCTTGATTTGTAAAAATATTGATAGCCCATCAAGCAAGACTAGCGGTCTACCTAACTCTGTCATGCCCGAATGCATTTATCGGGCATCCATTTGTCTTGTCCAGATTCCCGCTTAAAACCTAGGGAAATAGCAACGCCCTACATTTCATATTATGCTGATTTTTCTGATCTTTTTACCACCAAATCCCGGGAGTATCGGAAGAGCAACCTGAGCATTTTCCGTCAGAAGTTATATGGTAATTTAAGATCTGATATCCGTAACGCTCAACTAAGAGTCTATTGCAATTCGGGCAGTAGGTATTCTCGTAATTTTTTACGTTACCCGGAAGATTCCCAGCATACACAAACTTGAGACCGGCTTCATAACCTATCTCAGCAGCACGGATCAAAGCCTCGGCCGAAGTATTATCAGGGTCTGTCATTTTATAGTCCTTATGAAATGCTGTAACATGCCAGGGTATATTCGCTGAAACAGAAACAAGGTACTTTGCCGCATCTCTTAATTCCTCTTTTGAGTCGTTGAATCCGGGAACCACCAACGTTACTATCTCAATCCAGAAGCCCATATCATATAGTCGTGAAATTGTCTCAAGAACGTTGCTTAGAAGCCCGCCAAGTTTCCTATAGTTTTTATCCTGCATGGACTTTAGATCCACCTTATAACAGTCAGTAATTGGCCTCAGATATTCCAATGCCTCCATAGTTGCGTTGCCATTTGAAATAAAAGCGGTTCTGAATCCATCTTTCCTTGCTATTTTAAATACATCAGCCGCCCATTCCGCGGTGATAAGCGGCTCATTGTATGAGCTACCAATTAATCTTGCCTCATATCTTTTTGCAAGTGAGACTAACTGCTCTGCTGTTGCTATCATCGGTTCTATTCCAGCCACAGGATCTCTTAAGGCCTGGGAGGTTAGCCAGTTCTGGCAATAACCACAGTGGTAATCACATCCCAACATGCCAAATGTTAATGTAGAGGAACCCGGGAGCACGTGAAAGAAGGGTTTTTTCTCCGTTGGATCACACTGAAGGGCAGCTACATAGCCTTTGGGAACATAAAGCCTTCCGCCCTCATTATATCTGACCTTACAGATCCCCCTCAGGCCATCAAATATCACACACCTGTGACCACAGGCATAACAGAGAACCTTATTGTCCTCAAGTTTCTCATATAGTTCACCCTCAGAAGAATACTTATCCAGTGATTCAGCGAGAGAGGTTTTTGCAACGGATTTGTATCTTTTGCTTTCAGGCATGCCGCACGCCCCTAATAAAATATGCTTTATTATTTATTGTACAAAAATTCTATGAAAATGAAATAGACTCTGTGGCCAAGTCCGACATCTGCCCGTCATTCTGAACTTGCTTCAGAATCTAAATTGAAATCCTGAAATAATCCTTCGATCTCTAAGCTGAGTCGCATCTGGAAGCTCTCCACAAAAGTTCTGATTGCCCTTCAATGCGGGACATGAATGTCCCGCCTATCGTTGATTTAATTCCTTGTCGATAGTCGATAGGCGGGGTTTTCTAACCCCGACCAAATCGTGGCTGGCCTATCTTTGAGTCTCATCTGGGGGAAGTCTTTCGTACGATCAATAGCGTCAATACGAAATTTAAATTTGAAGAGGAAATTGAGGCAATCCCCCTCACCGAAGTCCGCAGGAGATCGCCACGCTAAGCCTGCACTGAGTTAATCGGAGTGTCCCCGACGACATCTATCTTCTTATGTTAAGTGCTTTAAACTAGCGGCATTCTCCTCCCAATTCTTCCCATCGAATTGCTCTATGGTTATTTTTTTGATACCTGATTGATCCAGGCATCTCACATTCACGCTATTTCCATCTGGATTAGACCTCGGGAAATAAAATGGTTTAATGCCACAAGTTTTGCAACCCCTGCCCCTGTATTAAAGGTATAGGTCGTGATGTTGTCCTCACCCCTTAAGACCTTAAATCTCGACCTTGGGACATTTAAATGCAAGAAACCTGTCAATCTGCAGATAGAACAGTTGCATTCTTGAGCATATATCTCATCAGGGGCTTCCACTTCAAAGTGAATAGCACCACAATGACAGCTACCTTTATGGATTTTCATATTTTAGTAGTTTAATGTAATCTGATTCTATAACAATATACAGGATCTACTGTGAATATAGTCCATTTTACTGTTTTGCTATCGATTGTTTTAGTTCAATCTAATCTAAATGGTTACTGGTGGACCGAGGCAACCATAAATCAGGTAGATAAAAATCCCATGAATCCGCAAATCAATTACGGAACGAAGCCAATTCAGATTAAACAGATTGTTCTAGAACTTCCAGAGGGGCATAAGCTTGGCAGAATCGAGATGGGCGTCTTGTGTATTCCAATGACAGACCTGAAATCAATTGGAGGGAAAGCCAAAGTTTCAGAAAATGATTTCACAGATGTAGTTAAGACCGTCCTTGAGAATGCAGATTATAATATCATCGATGATACCTCGGTTGATTCACAAACCCGTGTATATGAAGATGAGTTAGTTTTAAAGGGTATTGTTAAGGAATTAAAAGCGAACTTGTGTTTTCCAAAGAGCGGCTTCAGAAGTTGGAAAATAAGCAAGGGTGAAGCATATGTAAAAATACATTGGCAGATGCATTCTAATACCGATGATAAGATTCTATTCGAAAAGATTACAGAAGGATCTGAAAGGTTAACAGAGGCAATAGCATATGGTTCCACTAAAGTAATACGAGCTTCTGTTGCAGTTGCGACACAAAATTTGATCGCTGATGAAAATTTTAAAATGGTAATAACCAAATTAAATTAACTGATCGCCTTATTATCTCCATTAACATGTTACAACCACGGACCCCTTTTTTTTCCGTTATCATTCCCACTCATAATCGTCAACACCTCTTCGAGATCGCATTGAAATCCGTTCTAAATCAAACTTACAAAGACTTCGAAATTGTTATTGTAGACGATGGTTCGACTGACCAGACAAGCGAAGTGATCAAAAACTTCGATGACACCAGGATCAAATACCTGTATCAAAAAAATCATGGTGTTTCGCATGCTCGGAATCGTGGTCTTGAAATCTCCAATGGTAAATTTATGGCATTTCTGGACTCCGACGACAGATGGGTCCCTCAAAAACTCCAAAGAGTAAATGAACTGATTAATCAACATCCCCACATAAGTATTTTTCACACTGACGAAATTTGGTATAAGGGGGGGAGGTTACTTAATCAAAAGAAAAAACATGAAAAACCGTCTGGTTATGTTTACCTAAAGGCAGTGCCATTATGTTGCATTGGTATGTCAACTGCGGTAGTCATGAGAGAAGTCTTTGAAAAAATTGGTTTATTTGACGAAAGCCTACCAGCATGTGAAGACTACGATTTCTGGTTGAGGGCAACTCATTCGTTTGAGGTTAAGCTTATAAGCGAAAATTTAACCATTAAGGACGGCGGTAGAACAGATCAATTGTCTTCACAATGGGGATTGGATAAAAACAGAATACGGGCATTGGAGAAGATGTTATCTAGTAACAGTTTAAATGAAGAAGAATATAAACTCACCCACGGAGAACTGGTGAAAAAGTGTCAAATTTATGCGCTAGGGGCAGAAAAAAGAGGACGTCTGAAAGAGGCAAACCTTTATAATGGACTTGCAAGCAAATACCCCTTCAGAAATGAAGGATAAAATGAGCGCAATAACGGTAGTGATTTCTCTTATCGGTGGTGGGTTTGATTGCTTGCGCAAGGTATGATGTTATTCAATCCTGATAGCCCTAAGAAAGCGGTCAACCTCGATTGATGCTTCGAATTTTAATTATGTATCACCAACTTCTTTATTCAAACATTGCGAGATTTTATGACCTATTTTTGTACATGAATAGTTACAAAAGAGCCGTGGATTATTTTGTAGGGCAAATTTCGTTTGATGACAATCAAACTATTAAGTTATTAGATGTTGGTGCAGGGACAGGACTCTACACCCTCGCAATCTTGAAGAGAATTCCAAACTCTCGTATAACAGCCATTGACATAAATGAAAACATGGTCAGGAGATTAAAATCTAACTTGAAAAGCCGATCGTTAACAAACTCGGTTAAAACAATTTTCTCGGATGCAAGATATCCAATACCAGAAATTGAAGGTGATGAATATGACCTGATTGTAGCTGGTGGATTATTGGAACATGTCGATCCGGACCTTACAGTTAAAAATCTATGCAGGTATCTCAGGGTCAATGGCCTATTTTTCAATTCGCCTGTTAAGAATAACTTTTGGGGCAGGCTTGTCGGTTTAACCATGGGCTTTACGCCGTATGAACACAACGTAAATATAAAATCTTTTATCGACAACGGTTTTATCCACTTAAAAAAGATACCTTTGTCAATTAAATATTTTCCAATCAGTTGGGTAAAGGAAGGAGATTTATTCAAAAAGGTTCGATAAATCCAAAACAGAATTATAGATTAATAATACTTCTTCAATTTGCATTCTAAAAACGGTAAGTAGCAATATGACTAATCATCCAAATAAGTATGGAAGCATCGGTGTAGGTATCGTTCCTGAAAAATGTTCTTTATTTAAAAGGCTTGTTGAAATAGAAGATGAAAATCATGATCATTCCAAACGGGCAGGAAGTGAAAACGGGAGGAAGGCATGTGAGGTTATTTGTAGTGCAATTGATTCTTCAACTATTCTGTCAAGAAATGTACATATCTATTTCGAAAAGTTTGAGTTTGATTCAGTTGAGCCAGTCCAGGAAAAGGCTAAGATCATTTTCGACAATCAAGGAATGTCGGAAGTGCATCTCTATGATAACACAGGTTATAAGGAGGGGCATTCGGGCGAAGATCTGAGTACACAACCGAAAAAGTTGTTGTACGTGAAAAAGAGACTGAACATTTTCGAAAGGAGAAAAGCAAAAGATAAAATAGTTGTATTCGATCTGGCGAAAATTTCTCCACATCGTACCGAGCAAGTTCGCTCGGCACTAAAGGCGGGAGCAGCCGGTGTATTACTAGTAGCTCAGGGAAATTTAGAAAAAACTGGTATTGGCTACCCGTACGCAGGCTTCGCATGTAAAGAATTTCCTGATATACAAAATTTCGAGCATTGTCATATCCCTGTTACAGGAATATTACGTAACCAGTGGAATGAAATCTCTAGACACAAGATGAATGAAGTGATGATAAACTACAGTTTCAGACAGGAAACGCTGACAGGAGCAAATATAATAGTAGATATAGGCAGAAAATATAACGATAAAGCACCCGACAAAATTATCGTGTTAGGGGCGCATTATGATAGCTGGGACATTGGCGCCCAAGATAATTGTGGATCAGTTCAAACTCTATTTTCTGTTCTAGAGGAATTATATAAACACAAAAATAGTGCTCCTAAACACCAAATAAGGGCAATATTCTGGGATGCTGAAGAGCTGGGATTACTAGGTTCGCTTTACCACATGTCAAATAGAGAAATCCAAAATCTGGCTCAGAACTACAAGTTTTATTTCAATTTTGAGATGTCCTTGCCAACTACTCTCAAATTCTTTAACAACTTCTTTCTTTACAATTACTTAAAGCCGGAACCGTTCTTACATTTTAATCGCGTCCATTTTGGCATTTTTAACCTGATTGCTCGTATTCTGGGATCGAGGGGATTCCCTTCAGATGTTGAAGTTTTCCTGAAGAATAATATTTTTTCAGCTTCCACTGCATGCCTAAACGATTTTTATCATACCAAACTCGACGACGGTAGTAATATACAGTGGAAGCTTTACGATAAGGTGGTTGGATGGATAACTAATTATATAAGAAGGATCGATGCGTCATTATAGAAAAGACGAATAACCCTTTAGCAATCTATAGGGAATTCTCTAGTTAAAACTATTTAACTTGACTATGGTGGGAATATTAAGTTAAAATCGTAACCCGATGGGTCATTAAACGCATCTGTCAATATCAAGAGTTAGGATATGAGACAAAATGTTATAATGTTATAATAATGTAATGAATCCTTGAGGTTATCCAAGAGATGCAGGAATCAACAAAAAAAACAATTAAAGAAATAATTCGGGACCTACCGTCATTAATAAGAGAAGAGCTTGATTATCTCGAGAAGAAGGTTCGTGAATATCAAGCTGGCATGATTGGCGAGATTAAATTTCAAAAGATTCGTCTGCAAATGGGAACCTATGCTCAAAGGCAGAATGGCGTCCAAATGCAGAGAATCAAGATACCGTATGGGGGGCTTACTTCTCATCAACTTAGAAGATTGGCAGACGTGACCGAAAAATACGCCAGCGGGTTCATGCATCTAACCACCAGGCAGGATGTGCAGATTTATTACGTAAAACTCCCCACAGTTCCAAATATGATGAGGGAGCTTGCTGACGCCGGTATTACAACCCGTGAGGCCTGTGGAAATACCGTAAGAAATGTTACTGCATGTCATCAATCGGGTATTTCAAGAACAGAGACATTTGATGTTACACCTTATACGGACGCCTTTGTCCAATTCATGTTGAGAAATCCCATCTGTCAGAATATGGGACGCAAATTTAAGGTAGCCTTCGAGGGTTGTTCCGATAAAGACCATGCCGGTGTCAGAATTCATGACCTCGGATTTCGTGCCAGAGTAAAAGAAATTGACGGGGACTTAAAGAGAGGATTTCAGCTTTATGTTGGGGGCGGTTTAGGAGCGTCGCCATCCCTTGGATATCTGTGGAGTGACTTCATACCGGTCGAAGAAATGCTCCCGCTCTCTGCCTCTATCATACGGATCTTTGACCGTTATGGAGAAAGAAAGGTCCGCATGAAAGCCCGAATGAAGTTTCTCGTAAGGAAGCTGGGATTTGAGGAGTTTCGAAAGCGTGTTGAAGAAGAAAGAGCTCAACTGAAAGTAGATCAATCATGGAATGATTATCTCAAAAAAATTGATGAACATGAAAAAGCCCCGGAAAGATTCAAGGACATACCTCCGGCACCGGAGGGAATCGAAAGCGACCCAGGTTATATAAAATGGAAAGAATCTTGCGTAGTACCCCATAGGGAAGATGGATATAGGATGGTGCACGTAAGAATCAAGGTCGGGGATATAGAATCGGAGAGAGCGCGAACGTTGGCAGACATAACCGAGATATTCTCCGGCGGGGAAATTCGTATTACGATTCAGCAAAACTTTGTCTTACGCTGGGTACCAGAGGATTGCCTGCCGTCGCTTTATGCTGCCCTCAGGGAGGCAGATTTAACCTATCTGGGAGCCGATACCTTTGAGGATATAACTGCTTGCCCAGGCGCAGACACGTGCAGATTGGGTATCACATCAGCCAAAGGATTGGCTGGAAGGCTAAGCAACGGAATGGCAAATGGTCTTTCGGAATATAAGGAGATGGCGAAGGACTTGAAGATTAAAATATCTGGATGCCCAAACGCCTGTGCACAGCATGTCTCCGCAAATATTGGTTTTCAGGGCGCGTCGATAAATCATGATGGTAGGACAGTTCCCGCAGAAATGGTTTTTGTAGGAGGCTCACTTATAGGGGATGATACTCGGCTTGCCATGCCAATTAAAAAGATTCCTACTCGAAATGCCCCAAAGGTTGTCAAGAAACTGCTTGAGCTATACAAACACCAAAAACAGGGTGACGAGCACTTTGACCTTGTTATGCAAAGATTAGGCGCTGATCGGATAAAAGTGGAGCTTGATGAATTTACATCTATTCCATCTTTTGAAGAAGACCCCTCGTTCTATCAGGATTGGGGACATGAGGAAGAAAAGTTCGAAATTCAACAAGGAGTTAAAGGGGAGTGCGCCGGCGCGACTGTTGAGGAAAAGATCCCAACCTTCAAAGATGCTGAAAAACATCTAGAGAAGGCGCGCGCCTTTTTACACCACGGCGAATTAAAATCATCAATAATAGAATCATACCAGGCATGTTCAGCGACTGCTCATGTGCCCTTGTACACGAAATTGGTCGACCCATTTACCGATGAGCAAACAATATGGGAGTTTGAGAACATGCTTGTGCGCACAGGAGAAGCAGATAATAAATGGATTGACATTGCTGTGCGCCTAAAGGAAAAAATCAGCATGGAACCTACAAAGGAAATCGCCGAAGAGCTGTTAGCTATAGCAGATGATATGCATTCAGAGTGCCAACAAATCCAGATGAATCTTACTCAGGCTACAAAAAACTAGCAGGTTCAAAACCCGATAAAAAAATAAATGAATAACCCTGCGGAAAGCTGCTGGGGTATGGTATTAAAATATACGGTTGCGAGCAATCCTGAGCTAGTGCGAAGGGGACAAAGCAATCGCCTGATGAGATTCTTCGCTTCGCTCAGAATGACACACCGTATCAGATTGCCAGGGAGCCTACATCAGAAAAACGATTCTAGCTTTTCCAATACATCATCAGTTTTCCCGATGATTTTACTACATTCTGGCAAAGATTCCAAAAAGTATCTACCATAGAACTTGCTAATAATTCTCTTATCTAAAACAAGCACAGCACCCTTGTCCGTACGAGATCTTATGAGTCTCCCAAAACCCTGTTTGAATTTTAAAACTGCGACCGGGACGGTGTATTCTAAAAACGGATCTATTCCCTGTCTTTCCATATGTTCAACTCGAGCTTCTATAATCGGATCCGTGGGAACCCTGAATGGGAGCCTGGTAATAATAACCAACCTTAGAGCTTCTCCTGGGACATCTACTCCCTCCCAAAAACTATCGGTTGCAAAAAGAACAGAATTAACTTCTTTTCTAAAATTATCGAGAAGTCTAGCCCGCGGAAGACTGCCCTGCTTTAATGGAACTAGCCCAAGACTCTCAAGTCGTTTACTTATTTCCTTATAAACCAATTCAAGAAGAGAATATGATGTGAAGAGAATAAGGGCATCCCCACCAGATGCTTTAACAGCGTCGAAAATCACGGGCGAGACCTTTAAAGAGTGTTGAATATCCGTTGGCGCCGGCATATCATTGGGTATCGCGAGCAGAACCTGTTGTTCATAATCAAATGACGAAGGCAATATATGCTCTTTTACCCTGTTGTTATCAGTTAAACCAATGCCCGATTTTAGAAAATTAAAATTGCCTCCGACAGCCATCGTAGCAGAAGTCATCACTATCGTATTACAGCTCGAATATAGCCTTTCCCTTAAATGTGGCGAAATATCAAGTGGGGAGAGACCGATACCAGAAAGTATTCCCCCTTTTCCCACCCTACCCTCAACCCATCTTATATAACCATCATCCTCTCGATTCAGGAATGAATCGATGACTTGGGAGAAGTAATTGACTTTATTGCCGACACCTTTAAATTCTACAAGAATCTTTGCGACATCAGTTTCGGCCTCAAACTCCATGAGAACATCTATAAAGTTCCTTATCTCATCGAATAATTCACGAAGCTTTATACTCAGAATAGAAAATTTCTTATGAATTTCTTCCCATCCCGCTGTCTCAAATATATCTTCTGTAATTCTTAAATTAATCTCATTTTTGGAACCTTCTTTTGCCTCAACTATCTGAAGTGAAAAATAATAAAGCTCATCAAAGGTATTTAATACATGTTCTTCGACCATATCGACCTGTGGCGAAAGTCTTTCTTCTATTCTTCTAAGCACCTTGTTAAGTATTCCTTTTTTAAAATATTTCCTGAGCCTTGTTGTAAGATTAGCAGTGTAGAAGATCAATCCCTTTATCTCACCGCTACTTCCTTTTCTCTTTAACCTTCTCAACGCTCTTATAATCCCAAATTTTGTTGCCCTCATTCCAAAATGCGACGTAGCGGCATCTACAATATGATGGGCTTCATCAAATACAATATTTTTATAGGGGGGTAGGATTCCAGCGTCATTCTCCTCGCTTGCTCCTTTTATTGCTAAATCGGAAAAAACAAGGTGATGATTAGCAACTATAATGTGAGACGATGCAACATCCCTCCTCGCCTTATAGAAAAAGCAATTCGAGTAGTGAGGACACCTCACACGTAAACAGCTATCACTCTCTGCAGAGACCTTGTCCCAAATACCCTCAGGGGGGGTAAAATTTAAATCCGATAAAGAACCGTCCTTTGTAACCCTTGACCAATCAAGGATATCGCTAAGGATCTTGATTTCTTCATCTTCAGCAAATTCGAATAGTCCCTCTCCAACAGTTTCAGCCCTCAGAAGGCACAGGTAATTACCCATACCTTTTACAAGAGAATGTTTAAAATCCTCATTTAGACTACTGTGAACGAGTGGGATGTCTTTCTGTGAAAGCTGCTCTTGAAGGTTAATAGTATTGGTGGAGATGACAACCCTCTCGCCATTCAGAAGAGACCAATAGACAGAAGGTATCAGATAAGAAAGCGTTTTGCCTGTTCCCGTACCGGCTTCGATTATTGATACGAGGTTCTCATTAAACGCACTTGAGACCGCGCCGAGCATCCTTATTTGTTCTTCACGCATCTCATAATTAGAACCTAAGCTCTCGGCAACTTTACCCTTCGGCATTAGGAGTTGTTGGATACCCTCAGTCTCTAGGTGCTTTATCTCGACTTCCTTGAAACGTTCAACAATGACATAAACCCTCGAGGCATCGTTATTAGCTATATAGAACCCGACACCATGGTTTCCGAAAACAGAGGCCATTTGTATATCTTGATCTGAAGGAGTTAAATTTCCAGAAGGATGATTGTGGATTACGACTTCACCAGATTTAGCAGAATCGACTACTGCGGGAACAGAATAATTATTCCCACGCGCGATCACTCTCACATTTTCTATGACGTCTCCATCCCCAAAGGAGCCAACAAAAAACACCTCATTTCCATCTGCTTCTTTAATGACCTTTGCAAATTCCTTCTTAGCCTTTTTTGAAAAGATATCTAATTTCACAGCAAGAAAATTAACACAACTGAGAGTTTTTCCAAAAAATACAATTATTAGATTCCTAGCGTTTGACATCACAAAAATAGACTGGGTTTTCCAACATCGCTAACGGTTAGGTCACGAGTCTTGCTCGTGACAGGCGATTAACCAACCAGCAAGCCTGGCCTGAGTTAAGTCGAAGGGACTGGTCGGCTACCCGAGTAATTTCGATTTGAAAATTACGCCAGAACGGCTTATCTCGGAATCGTATCGATACCCGATCTAAGACTTCGGGTGTGACAGAAAACGGATCTTCAAACCTTCTGGAGAATGCTCTTATCTTTCTCTATGGAAAACGCAGGTAAAAAAGGGTAGTTTATCACTGTGCACGATGGAGGGGTGGCCGAGTGGACGAAGGCGCCGGTCTCGAAAACCGGTAGAGCCTTTGTGGGCTCTCGTGGGTTCAAATCCCACCCCCTCCGTTTAAAGCAGTTTGAGATTAGAAATGCAAAAAAAGAGATTCGACCTCCCTTCAAACAGGGTCATTTATTCTCAAACGATGGAGTACATCGAAAAGGAAAAAACCTTTCTCTTGTTTAAAGGTAACAATTTAGATGCATTCATTGAATCGTCCTCTTATGCCAGCGAGAAGGGCTTTAACCTTATAGGGATAGATATGAAAACACCCGGACTGAAGGACCACCTCAAATCTCTAAAGAAACATGGGCAAAGAAGGTTTGGAGTGTTTTGTGTCTCATCGAAGAAGGAGGCCAGGATTGCTATTAATGCGGGCGCATCGTTTATCTTCTCCACCCATTGTGACAGAGGAATAATAAGAAGATGTAATAGAGAAACTGTGTTTAATTCTATAGGATGTCTCACACCAAGTGAGTTAGCCGCGGCCAATGAATTTGGAGCAAGAACAATCAGTATTTTCCCATGTAATAAAATGGGCGGCGTGAGCTGGTTCGTATTCCTCAGGGAAATATTTCCAAAGTTAAGATTCATACCAACCGATAAGATGAATCCATCAGAGGCGAGCCGGTATCTAAGGGAAGGAGCCTACGCTGTAGCTCCTATTATTGATTTGGAAATTACGAAATATCCTATAGGATTAATAGAAGATTTCAAAACAATTAAGTAGCAAAGGTGCCATTACTGGCGAAATATCGGCATCATCATCGAACAATCGAATAGGAGCTCATAAAATCAGGAAATGCGCAGAATTATAGGATATAATATCAGCTCAGAGGAGAACCAATTCAAACAATGATACTCAGTTATAGAAAGATAACTTACGCAATACCCTGTATCTTAATCATATTCCTTGGGACCTTCTTTATAAACTGCTCAAAATCATACGCGACCCGTGAACTCGAGGAGACCACTTTGGATATAGCAAGGAGTTCAAATAACATAGTGGTAGCAAAATGCATTTCAACTGAATCAAGGTGGAATGAACAGGGGTCTTTAATATTTACATATGTAACATTTCAGTTACAGGATACTGTTAAAGGAGATAGTACAGAGGAAAATTTAGCCCTAAGATTTTTAGGTGGCCGCGTCGGGGACACAGTACAGTCTGTACCCGATATGCCTGAATTCTCTGAGAATGAAGAAGTAATGCTCTTCCTCGGCCCAAAAAATAAATCTGGCTATCAAACGCTAAGCAGCATTCAAAACGGCGTGCTTAGGATTCAAACCGACTTAGACACTGGTAATAAATTAATAACAACGCCGACCACTGGTATTCAAATTTATAAGAGAAATACAGATAAATCCATATCTTCACCCTATGAAAATGGAGTCTTATTGGAAGACTTCAATTATAGTCTCAAGAAGGCAATTGATTGACCAACCTGAAAGCATTGAAAAAGAGCCTCTATGACTAAACTAAGAATAGTAACAGCGTCTCTTATAGCCGTGTTTTTTGTGCCATGCATTGTATTTGGTTACCATATACTGAATAACCGAAATTCGTCGGGTAATTTCGTATTCCTTAAATGGGGAGGCACAACAGTAAATTTAAGACTAGATCCTGGCACCTTGGGAGGAGGAGATGGAAGAGAAATTGTAGAAGAGGCATGTGAGACCTGGAACAACGTACCAACCGCGGTTAGCCTCTGTGGAAATTTTTCCACTGTGTCCGAAGACATTACGGTCGAAAATTATGAATCTCTTATATCTACTAATGACGGTAATATTGATGTAATCTTTGATGAAACAGGTGAAATCCTAGCTGATCTGGGGTTCTCTCCCAGCTCGACTCTGGGAGTAAGTTCTGTCACAAGCAACGTAGCAAACGGTGAAATACAAAATGTGCTTTTAGTTTTAAACGGTAGTTTACAAAGCAGTTCGTCATCGGACCTGCTTTCAACATCAATCCACGAGATGGGCCATGGTTGGGGATTGGCCCATATACCAATAGGTGGAATTAACAGTGATAATTTTACTCATGGGCTCGAACCGATCGATCCCGAAGCAATTCCAACGATGTTTCCGTTTAACATACCGACTAATGATGCACTTGGAAGGACCTTGGAACTTGATGATGAGGTTGGAATATCGGTAAGATACCATTCCAACTGATTAAGATATCAATGGAGGTTATTTAAGTTGTTATTCAGAACAAATGTCAGATTTGCGATGATTCCATTATTGTTCCTTGCAATAATTTTTACACTTTCTGGGTCATGCGATGGTGGAGGTGAAGAAAGCGGTGGAGATGGATCAAATCCAGGCCCTGATATGAATCTGACAGAACCTTTATTAAATGGTGCCATACAAGGAACCGTAACTTCTTCCCGTGGATCTCCGCTAAATGGGGTGCATGTGAGGGCTGTGAAAGTAGACAACACAAACATTCAGATTTCGGCCTTTTCAGGCATCGGTCCAAACTTAACTCTTCGAGATGGAGAATTCCGGATAGACGGCGTGCCATCCGGGAACTACAGAATACTCATTGAAAAATTAGACGGACGATCGCTTGTGTTTCAAGATTTTAGATATAGTGATTTTGTAAAACAAAACTCTCCGTTGATTTCCTTTCCTGACGAGTATTTTAATGGGACCGAAGAATCCTCTGATGATGATCTCGAGGATTCCGTGGAGATTATAGTAATTAACGGACAAACTACCGGAGGGATAAATATCATCACAAATGATTGAACATTGCTAGTCAACCAGATCTAGCGTGATCCTCCTTCTCTCCACATCAGCGTCATCAACCTTAACCTTCACACTTTGACCTATTTCATACCATCTTCTCTTATGACTCTTAATTTTTTCTCTGGGCACGAACCCCTCAACGAAAACTTCCTTAAGCTCGACAAAAATCCCAAACGGAAGAACACTCACTACAACACCTTCGAACTCTTTTCCAACGTGCGTTTTCATCATGTTTGCGCTCTCAAGCTTTATAGCCTCCCTCTCAAGTTCATCAGCATATCTCTCCCGCATCGAACAGTGATTTGAAATCCACTCCAGAGACTCAGGTGTATATGGAATTCTCCTTCCACTGAGAATACAATCGATAAGCCTATGAACTACCAAATCAGGATAGCGCCTTATCGGAGATGTAAAGTGTGTATAATGCCTGAGTGCGAGACCAAAATGACCTCTGGTAGCTGTAGAATATAATGCTCGTTTTAAAGACCTCAGGATCAGCATATTTACTGCAATCTCCTCAGGTCTCCCTTTAGACTCCAAAATTACCCTTTGAATATCTTTAGCCTTAATGTTCCCGTTGATTCGAAGGGAATAGCCGAGTTTTTTCAGGTCATCAGCAAGCTCCTTCAAAGACATAATATCAGGAATATCATGTATACGATAAATAGAGGGGGTTTTCGAGTTGAATATGTGCATAGCCACACTAGTGTTAGCAGCTATCATGAACTCCTCGATTATTCCATGCGCAATGTTCCTTGTAAGCTTTACTACATCAACGGTTCTTCCAAGCTCGTCTCGTATAAGCTCGGGTTCAGGTATATCGAAGTTAAGCTCCCCATTTGAAATTCGCCTTTCCCTAACTCTTTCGTAAAGCTCTTTCATTGATTGGAGACTTTGAACTATCTCTTTTCTTACAGCTTTCTCAGCCGACCGTTTGTTTAGCAAATCCGAAGCAAACGAGTAGTTTAGCCTTGCATGACTTCGTATTACACTCTTGTAGATCTTGTAATCCGTTATGTCACCACCGTCGTTGAAATGCATCTCTACGGTCTTAGCAAGTCTGTCTTCGTGGGGAACAAGACTGCACAATTCGTTAGAAAGTTTTTCAGGGAGCATCGGGATGACCATGTGCGGCATATAAATGCTAGTTCCTCTCTGTAGAGCATCATTGTCAACGCCGCTTCCAAGTCTTACGTAATTAGTAACATCCGCTATGGATACCCAGAGTTTATACCCATTGCTAACGCGTGAAATGCCAACCGCGTCATCGAAATCCTTTGCAGTGTCATTATCAATTGTAAAGATGCAGCAGCCCCTCAAATCTACCCTTCCCCTCAAATAGTCAGGACTAACTTCAGAAGGAATTTCTTCAGACTCGCGCAACGCTTCCCTTGAAAAACCGTTTGGAAGATTATAATCTGCCGATAGCCCTTTGTACTCAACATCAAGCTTCCCGGCTTTTCCTAATACTTCAACAATGTTAATTTTTGGAATATTTTCCTCAACTCTTGCTCCCCGAAGTTCAGCTATAACCAAACTACCACTCCTTATCCCTTTTGCATCACCTAGCCTAACCGCAATCCTCGAACCGTTTGTATTTCTGGCCAATATAATTCCCGTTTTTCCTGTTCTTATGAACTTTCCAATGATTTTCCCTTGATTTCGAACCCTTACAGGAGAAATCGCTGTTTTCTCCTTTCCACTAGTGGTGAAACCTTCTGAAAGTGCATATCTGCCCCCTCTTATTCTTAAGATCTTTCCCTCGTTTACCATTTTCCGCAGTACGTTCTTGAACGCCCTCCTACCTTCTTTTTCTACACGAAGCCGTTTTGAAATTTCTCGTGCCCTTGAAGGCCTATATGACGGCCTCTTCATAAATTTCTCTATCTCTCGTGGTCCCGGTAGCTTAATCATAGGATTTTAATATTTAATGAGATATAGTTTATCTTCAATATTTCTTTATTTTATCAAGACTTGGGAAATAACCAATTCTCTACTTTTATGAAACCTTAGCGAAGACTCTTCTCACTGGCATTCTCGGCTATTTTATTATCTGCCATAAGGCAAAATCGTTAATCCATAAACGTCTATATACGAGTTATAGTTAAATGAATGATAAATGGCCAAATTACTTTGTCAATCGCTTTTGGTAATATTAAGCGGAAGAAACATTAAAGACTTAAAGTATTAATTTAATGTTTAAACTCATGTCACTGAAAAGAAATTACATGTATCATGAGATAACTGCATTTCATCGCTGTAAAAACCAGATATTTCGACGACAGAATCCTAAATAGTATTAGCTTCACTTATCTTAATGTTCCTTTAGAACTTCTTTGTCTTGATGCTGAATAGATCCTGACCTATCGTCAGGACATGGTTCAGCACAGGTACAAAGAAGCAATCCTTCGACGTCGCTCAGGACTAGGCCGCCCCCCTTGTTGTCATTCCCGCGGATTGTTAGCGGGAATCCATGCTTTTACCTCTGGATCCCCGACTACTGATTTCGGGGATGACAGACCGACTAAAAAATTTAATTCGACCACAACCCGCTCATCCTGAATTTATTTCAGGATCTAGTGGAAACAAGAGATGCTGAAACAAGTTCAGCATGACTGACTATGACATTCACCCACTTAACGCAATTTTTGGAAGGCCGTTCAAGGCCTTTCAATTCTGAAAAGGATTAATGCAAATAACTCTATTCATGAAATTGTAAGAATTTTGTCCACGAAATATCTAACA
The DNA here is from genome assembly GCA_036397855.1 of Thermodesulfobacteriota bacterium. NCBI lineage: Bacteria > Pseudomonadati > Thermodesulfobacteriota > Thermodesulfobacteriota bacterium. Next base: position 39,127 of record DASWID010000105.1, read on the forward strand.
TCTACAGCAATGACGGCAGGGTATATGTCATTGCTATGACATGAGAGGCTGATCGTTTAGGTATTGATACCCCGCCGCTTCCTGCAGCGAGTGTCATTATCATAGATTTGAATTTTGCTAATTTCTCAGATAGTATTCCCCGCTGACAAGTTCCTACTGTCAAAACCGGTTGGAGGATATTGCATGCTGAAAACAAACATAATCGGGAGTACAATCATAAGTATTATACTACTCGCCATAATTGGTTATGCTTTATATGTTGGCATGTCAATCAACTGGAATCTATATGTAAAAATCGGCGCAGTTGTTTTAGTAATATCAGCAATTATCGGTATAGCCGCAGCCGGTGGGGATAAGGCTTAAGTATCAATCTCTTCCAACCCTTAAATTACGATTGATTTATAAGACAAATCTTCTCTTAAATACGCCCATCACGAATGAAAATCTATTATAAGAATGGCGTAGCAAAGATTCGATTTAAATCCCCAGGAACTAGTTCAATTCCTATGAAAATCAGTGCTTTGTTTAGAGATGCGATAGTCCTATGATGCGAGAATTATCTTGCCGGCACTGTGTGAAGTTTCAATTCTTTGAGGATGAAGCCTGAGAATATTAATAAAATAGCTCCTCGGGTTTGCCTCATTATGTATAAAGAATTCAACTTCTTTAAGAAATTCTTGTACAATTTCTCTTCCATAGTCAATGGAAACTCTAGACTTGCTTAACTGTACATTATCTTTATATTCCCTGATGATATTGATTACAACATCCGATACCTCATTTGCAAAAACATTTTCTGATCTGTGATTATAAAGTAAACCCCTCTTCTCCGTATCAAGCGTTTTAAGAACTAGCTCAAGACCTTGAGCTAAATCAATGTTTCTAATTCTATTGTTAGAACGGAAAACTCTAACAAAAGCAATTTCTATATCGCTAAAGATCCTAGGATTGGTGTTATACAGCTCCGCTCGCCTGATAAATGAACCAACACCTTCTTTTCTCAGCCTTTGCCTAGAAACCTTGTCCTGTTGATATTTCTGGCCCCCTGAATAATGTCGACAGTCGAGTGGACAATTAATCTCAATGCCTCTCTTCTCTCCACAACATACCGGGCATATGTACCCATTCTTCGCAGGACAATGCCTTTTCCCCTTTCTCTTTTCACAAATTAAGCATTTCATATCCAAAAAATTGATCGCATTTATGGATTCCTAGGTTTTACGTTTTTTCTTACCCAATCAATTATTTTACCAGTTGGTGTGCCCGGTTCGAATATTGCCCTTACACCGTGTTTAATAAGTCCGGGTATATCTCCTTTGGGTATAATACCACCACCAAATACCGCTATATCATCGGCTCCCTTTTCTTTTAACAACCTAGTTACCTCGGGAAACAAATAATTATGCGCTCCTGAAAGAATACTTAATCCTATTACATCGACATCTTCCTGAATTGCGGTCTCCACAATCATTTCAGGCGTATGGTGGAGCCCCGTGTAGATTACTTCAAATCCAGCATCTCTCAGAGCCCTCGCGACTATTTTTGCACCCCTATCATGCCCATCCAACCCCGCCTTCCCAATTAAGATTCTTATCCTTCTCTCGTCTCCCATAACTGTTTCCTCACTGCTCTTCGACGAAGAATGAACACCAATTTACATAAAAATGATGCACGATGCATGATACACGATGCAAGATGCATGATACATGATGCACGATGCACGATCCATGATTATCTTCTTCTTGTATCCTGTATCCTGTAATTAAAAATACCCCGGATCTCTATAAACGCCATATGCATCCCTGAAGACATCACTAATTTCACCCACAGTCGCGTATTCTCTAACAGCTTGTACTATAAGAGGCATCAAGTTCTCTCCCTTTTTAGCCGCCCTGCTTATCGCTTTAAGATGTTTTCTCACAGCTCTGTTGTTTCTATATCCCTTAATTGCAGTAAGCCTTTTCCTCTGCTCATTTTCAACCTGGTCATCGATGTTCAGCGTTGGGAAGGTGGTTTCGTCATCAACTTTATACTTGTTTACGCCAACTATAACCTTTTGACCACCATCGAGCTGCTTTTGGTATTTATACGATGCATCAGCAATCTCTCTTTGAGGAAATCCGTTATCGACAGCCTCGATAATTCCGCCTAGTTCATCTATCTTTCGGATGTACTCGAGAGACATCTTCTCCATCCGGTTAGTAAGAGATTCAATGACATAGCTCCCACCGAGCGGATCGATTGAATTTACAACTCCGCTTTCTTCGGCGATTATCTGCTGGGTTCTAAGAGCAACCGTTACTGCTTCTTCGGTTGGCAGCGCGAGTGTCTCGTCCATGGAATTGGTATGTAAGGACTGCGTTCCGCCAAGTACCGCTGCCAAGGCTTGTATCGAAACCCTCACGATGTTGTTCAAAGGCTGTTGAGCCGTAAGACTGCATCCAGCAGTCTGCGCGTGAGTTCTTAGCATCCAAGATTTTGGATTTTTCGCTCCGAATCGCTCTCTCATGATATAGGCCCAAAGCCTTCGTGCCGCGCGAAATTTAGCAATCTCTTCAAGAAAATCATTATGCACGTTGAAAAAGAAAGATAGCTGATGAGCAAACTGGTCAACTTGAAGACCACGCTCGATGCATTCCCTGACATACCCAATCCCATCAGCAAGCGTAAAAGCAAGTTCCTGCACAGCCGTCGAGCCCGCCTCACGGATATGGTAACCGGAAATAGAAACTGGATGCCATTTAGGAGCATACCTGGAACAAAACTCAATTATATCGACTACGATTTTTACAGAAGGCCTTGGCGGACATATCCACTCTCGCTGTGCAATGAACTCCTTTAGCATATCATTCTGAATTGTGCCATCCAACTTATCCCATTTAACACCCTGTTTCTCCGCAACAACGAGATACATCGCTAGAATTATACCGGCCGTACAGTTTATGGTCATTGAGGTTGATACCTTATCCAGCCTTATACCGTCGAATAAAGCTTCCATATCTGCAAGCGACGATACTGAAACACCTTCTCTTCCCACCTCACCGGTTGCCCTTGTATGATCACTGTCGTAACCCATAAGAGTCGGCATATCAAAGGCAGTACTGAGTCCAGTTTGACCATGCTTCAATAGAAACTTAAACCTTTTGTTGGTATCTTCTGGAGATCCAAAACCAGCAAATTGCCGCATCGTCCAGAGCCTTCCCTGATACATGCTGTCGTAAATACCCCTGGTAAAGGGATAAGAGCCTGGATATCCAAGATCATCCAGATAATCAAATCCATCAAGATCCAGAGGCGTAGCAACTGGAGGCACGTCCATTCCCGAGATTGTAGTAAAATCGGCACTCCTTTTAGCATTTTTTTGATAATTCTTTTCCCAGGTCTGCTTCCCCTCTTTCATTTTGTGATGTTCCTCGTTATAGTTTGGCACTTGTTACCCTCAGATAAAAAATAGTTTGATTAAAATCAGATTCCCACAATAATCGGCTAAGACTTTAATTTCACGAGTAGTTTTTCAAATTTACAACCATGAGTTTCAATTCTGTCATCTCTTCGATCGCATACCGTAAACCTTCTCTCCCCACGCCAGAATCCTTTACACCTCCATAAGGCATGTTTTCAACCCTGAAACTTGGGTAGTCATTTATAATAACCCCGCCAACTCTTAGCGCATTAAACGCTTTAAACATCTTTTTCATATCCTTAGTAAACACCCCCGCTTGAAGGCCATACCTTGAATTGTTTACCCAACCCAGGACCTCATCAAAATCTTTATATCTCTCTACATGGACCACAGGACCAAATACCTCGTTGCAGCTCAGATTACAGGTAGCGGGGACGTCAGTTAGGACAGTAGGTTCAATCAAACTACCATCCCTGTGTGCTCCAGTGAGAAGCTTCGCTCCGCTTTCCACAGCCTCATCAATCCATTTCATTATTCTTTCAGCAGAATCCGTGTCAATGACTGGCCCCACATCGGTATCTTCGAGCATAGGGTCACCGAGTTTAAGCGCTTTAGTAGCAGATATAAACTTATCGAGAAATCGATCAAAAATTTTATCATGCACATACATCCTTTGAACCGATATACAGCTCTGTCCAGCTTGATAAAATGCCCCCCATGCATTCCGGCTTGCAGCGAAATCTAAGTCTGGGGGGTCTTCATCTATGATAGTGGCCGCATTTCCCCCCAGCTCAAGCGTAACCTTTTTCTTAGGGAATTTTTTCATGAGCTCCCAGCCGATCTCATCGCTCCCGGTAAAGGAAATCTTCTTTATCCTTTCATCTTCCATCACCGGTTCGATTTGAGATCCGGGCAGGGTAAGTATATTCAGTAATCCTTCGGGCAGCCCCGCTTCCATAACGACTTCACCTAGCATGAGAGCAGATAGAGGGGTTTGCGAAGCTGGCTTCAGTATCATGGCATTTCCCGACGCGATTGAAGGAGCAACCTTATGAGCCACCAGGTTGAGGGGGAAATTAAAGGGAGAAATACCCATGACAACCCCAAGCGGAAATCTACGCGTTAAACCATACATCTCTTCATTTCCAGGAACGATGTCGATTGGTATTAGATTACCCTCGGAAAACCTATTGGCTTCTTCAGCAGCAACTGAAAAGGTTGTCATTGCACGACCAACCTCAACCCTGGCTGTTTTTAAGGGCTTGCCTCCTTCCTCAACTAATGCCCTGGCGAACTCATCCTTTCTTTTCTCAATACCATCCACAATCCTTTTCAGTATGTTGCTTCTTAAATAACTAGGGCTATTCTTGAATTTGTCAAATGCCGTTTGAGCCCCGTCCAGCGCCTTTTTTGAGTCCTTTGGTTCGGGGATATTTGTAATTCCTACCACTTCGCCATGATAGGGGCTTTTCACCTCACGTTTTTTCTGGCT
>DASWID010000106.1 GCA_036397855.1 Thermodesulfobacteriota bacterium
CCAGCTTGAATCGTTACATCGAGTGCAGTAGTGGGTTCGTCAGCGATGAGGAGCTGTGGATGACACGCAAGAGCCATTGCAATCATGACCCTTTGACACATCCCACCACTTAATTCATGTGGATAACTATTCAGTCTTTTCTCCGGGGCTGGAATACCCACAAGCTTGAGCAGCTCAATTACGCGTTCTCTTTCGTCTTTTTTTGACAAATTAAGATGAGTCCTTATCGCTTCACCGATCTGATCACCCACTGGGAAAACAGGGTTAAGGGAGCTTATAGGTTCCTGAAAGATCATGGAAATTTTATTTCCACGCAGAGACCTAATGGCGCTTTCTGATAGTTCCAACAGATTTACCCCATCGAAGGTTATCTCTCCTCCAGTAATTTTCCCGGGAGGATCGGGTATTAACCTCATGATTGAAAGAGCCGTTACCGTCTTGCCACAACCACTTTCTCCCACCACGCCTACAATCTTACCCTCCGGTATACAAAGTGAAATCCCGCTTACAACCTCTACTCTGCTTTTTCCGGTTCCAAATGAAACCTTGAGATCTTTTATTTCGAGTGCATTCTTCATATCAAGGTACAAAATCGATTCCCCATGCCATTCATCTTATCTTTGGATCGATGGCATTCCTAAAGCCTTCTCCAACCAGATTGAAGGAAGTTACGGTTATAAATATAGCAGCCCCGGGAAACAGAACAAGCCACCAGGCGAAGTCCACATACTTCTTAGATTGTGATAAAACATCCCCCCAACTCGGTGTAGGTGGAGGTACGCCAAATCCCAGAAAGCTGAGAGCCGATTCGACCAAAATCGCTCCCGCTATACCAAAAGTTGCGGCAACAAGTACCGGTGCCAGCGCATTTGGCAACATATGCTTTAACATAACACGGAAATCACTGCCCCCGAGAGCTATTGCAGCCTCAACATAATCGAACTGCCTCAGCTTTAAAAAATCACCTCTTACCAGCCGCGCAATTCCAGTCCAACCAGTTGCACCAATGACTATCATTATATTGTAGATACTCGGATTCCGGAATGCTAGAATTGTTAGGATCAGAAAAAAGACCGGAAATGTCATCATGACTTCAAATAACCTTGAAATTATAAAGTCAATCTTGCCTCCATAAAAGCCGGCTATGCCCCCCATCGCAATACCAATAACGGCAGCGATCCCAACAGCCACAAATCCGATGGAGAGCGATATCCTCGTTCCGTGTATCATCCTACTAAGCACGTCACGACCCCTATCATCGGTGCCGAATAGATGAGACATTGACGGAGGTGAAAGTACAGAAAAAAGATCAGTTTGCGTCGGGCTGTATTTTATCGGCGGAAATATGGCAAAATCTCCGTGAATGAGATTCCTGGTAAGTTTCTGGAAATCAACGCCGTACAGCTCTTGATATTTAAACAACACCGGAAAATAAATTTTTCCGTTCCACTTAAGAAACATGGGCCTGTTTCCTGCCAGAAAATTATCGAAGATTGCAGTTGCCAATAAAAAAAATATTATGATGAAACCAGTCAAAGCAAGCCTATCTTTTTTGAATTCTGTCCACACTGTACCCCAAAATCCAATACTCCTGCTGATATTCATTTTCTACCTTCAAAGCTTATTCTGGGATCAACAAATACATAGGCTATGTCTGATATAAGGATTCCAATCAGAGTCAGAAATGCAGTTATCGTCGCAATAGCCATGATTACGGGATAGTCTCTAGAGAGAATTGATTCGAAACCCAACTGTCCAATCCCGGGAATAGAGAATATGCTCTCAATTATAACGCTACCACCAATCATCGCGGGAAGAATAGACGCAACTATGGTAACAATCGGTATCAGGGAGTTTCTAAGCGCATGCTTCAGTATCACTCTGGATTCAGATAGACCTTTAGCCCTAGCAGTCCTCACGAAATCTTCACGAAGGACTTCAAGCAAACTCCCTTTTTGATACCTCGAAAGATATGCGAAGTCCGCATATGACAGGCAAATCACGGGTAATGTAATATGCCAGAGAAAATTTAAGGCAATTTTGTAAAACGGATAAAATTCGGCTCCGGGTGAAATTATCCCGTATACCGGGAAGACATCCCAAAAATCGCCGCCTCCCAGAAAGTATATTAAGACCATGGCAAGCCAAAAATTTGGAATCGAATAAAGAGCAAATAAACAAAACGTTATGATTCGATCTGAAAACCTTCCCTGTCCAATTGCTGAAATAATACCTAGAGGAATGGCGATCGTATAAACAAGTATGATTGAAATGATGTTTAGCGAAAGGGTGACAGGGAGCCTCTCGGCTATTTTATCGATTACTGGACGATGATCCTTATAAGATCGCCCGAAATCCAAAGTGGCTATTTGACGTAACCATATCCAATAGCGAATGTATATTGGTTTATCTAGACCGTACAATTTCTTGGTCTGTTCTATGATGTCCTTTGTAATAGATTCTGCTTTAATCCCTTCTTCAAGCTGTAATTTTCTTTCGACTGGGCTTCCGGGGGCAAGCTGAATAACTAAGAATGTTATCAAAGTGATTCCTAAAAGGGTTGGCACCAACAGAATTAACCGCTTAATTATATAGTTTCTCATGATTTAACATATGGTGTAAAATAACCAGTCACGGTAATGGTTTTAAATTGATCACCCACAAATTAAGAATCTGCAGGGTCAGGGACTGAAAGCCGCTTGCTCGTATTTTCTCAACGGCGGTGGAACAAACCACTCACGTGGGTCTAGACCGAGAGGATAGACCACCACCCCTTTGAATCTTTTGTTTAATGCTACAGTTGATTTTCGACAAAAGAGAAAGGTATAAGGTTGTTCTTCATGTACTATTTCGGAAAACTCTCTGTACAGCTCAATTCGCCTATCTCTATTAAATTCTGTCCTAGCCTCATCAATTAATCTATCGGCCTCTCTGTTGCCAAATCCGACAAAATTAGAACCTTGCTCAATCTGTGACGAATGCCATATTTGATATGGGTCGGTTTCGACGCCCATCGACCAGCCAAGCGTTACCGCATCAAATTTTCTTTCATTGAGAAGTGTTGTAAAAACAGCCCACTCTGTGTTTCTAATATTCATATTTATTCCGACCTTATCGAGCTCTTCCTTCAGTATGGTAGAAATCTTATCACCCGTTTCGGAACCATTTGGGATGAGGAATTCAAATTCAAATTTTACGCCATCTTTATCTCTAATTCCGTCACCGTTGTGATCAACCCAACCAGCCTGATCCAGCAGTGTCTTTGCCTTTTCGGGATCGTAACTATATGGCTCTATTGTTTTGTCATATTCCGGGCTATTGATATAAAAGGGACTAGTAACTATCGTACCAAGATTAAATAGGATCTTCTCAAGTATCAATTCCCTATTTACCAGATGAGACATTGCGATTCGAACACGCCTATCGGAGAAGTAAGACCTTCTAGTATTCCATCCAATGTAACTATAGTTAGGGGTAAAGTAACTTAACTTATTGAACTTTCTTTTGAAATTTTCTGAATCGCTCTGCCTCGACCACTGTATGGGTGTAAGAGCCATTAAGTCCAACTCCTCTCTTTTTAAAACCTGAAAAGCCACGGTCGGATCATTAATTATCCTAAAAACAATCCTGTCAAGATGGGGTTTCTCCCCCCAGTAACTCTCATTCTTTTGCAGTACGATTTCCCTGCCTGTGTTCCAGTTGACAAACTTGTATGGTCCTGTTCCAATGGGATGTCTTCCGGCATCGTGTGTATTAAAATCACCCTTTTCGAATATATGCTTTGGCACAATTGGCATTCCTCCGCAGAACTCGAGTGCGAGGAAGTAAGGTCTTGAATATGTAAATTTAACTGTCAGCTCATCAATGGCCTCTACACTTTTAATATCCTTATAGTAGTTTCTGAGGTGGGGGGCATCAACTTGTGGATCCATTATTTTTGAGTAGGAGAAAAGGACATCTTGCGATGTGAATGGAACGCCATCCTGCCATTTTATTCCCTTTCTAATATAAAATGTGTATGTAAGCCTATCATCGGAAATCTTCCAAGATTCTGCAAGGAGTGGAACTATATCGAGGGTTGAGTTATCCCTTTTTACAAGTGTCTCATAAATATTTCCATTATTAATTGTGGACTCATATAAGTCTGTAGCGGTGATCGGATTCAGTGTTGCGGGTTCTGCACCGATATGATAGATCAGCCAACCACCTTCAAGTGGTTGTTTTTCCACGCTCACTTGGACTTTGTGACCCTTCGATTCAGACTGCTCACTTCCATTCTTACATGAGGTTAGAAATAAGGGTATAAGAAAGGGTAAGATCAGAATGATCAAATTCTTTTTCATCTAGATAGCTTGATTGGTAAGATGGCTAAGATTCATTCACCTCTCGAAGCCTTCTCGTAAAACGGTTTTAACAGGTCAAGTGGCAATGGAAATACTATAGTTGAACTCTTTTCGGATGAAACTTCAACCAAAGTCTGGAGGAATCTAAGCTGTAGCGCCATTGGACTCTTTGATAGAATATCAGAAGCATCTGAAAGTTTGGTTGCTGCCTGATATTCACCTTCCGCATTGATAACCTTGGCTCTTCTTTCTCTCTCAGCTATGGCCTGGCCGGCTATTGCACGCTGCATCTCCTGTGGAAGGTCAACGTATTTTACTTCAACAAGTGTGACTTTTATACCCCATGGATCGGTGTGCTTGTCTAATACCTCTTGGAGTTGTACATTTAATTTTTCCCTTTCCGATAGGAGTTCGTCGAGTTCAACCTGTCCCAATATGCTTCTCAATGTAGTTTGGGCAAGCTGTGACGTCGCATAGAGGTAATTTTCGACCTGAATTACTGCCTTAACTGGATCGATAACACGAAAATACACTACGGCATTAACCTTAACAGAAACATTATCCCTCGTTATTATATCCTGGGGAGGCACATCCATCGTAATAATCCGGAGACTGATCTTCAACATCTTATCTACACCGGGGATAATCCACCTGAAGCCAGGCATTTTCGGCTCTATGATCCTACCAAGTCTAAATACAACTCCTCGTTCATATTCATTCAGAATTCTGATTCCGGAAAGAAAAAACAAGACAATAAATGCAACAAAAATAAAAATAGGTGTCATGAGTACCTCCTCAAGAAAATAGTTACGCTTTCTTTACTCTTAGTTTGAAACCGCTAATCTTTTCCACAACCTTTACCTTTTCCCCCTCTCTTATTGTTTCATCACTTTCTGCATCCCAGTATTCACCATGAATAAATATTTTACCTTTATTTTCGATGGTCGTAACCGCTACACCGACTTCTCCCATAAGGCCTTCAAATCCAAGAGATATTGCAGAACGCTGGGACTTGACCAAATAATATGCAACGAAAGTAAAGAAAAGGCCAATTGCTAAGGCCGCAGCGATTACAACATTAAATCCAACCCTGACATCAGATTCAGGAGTATCAAAGAGCAGTAGAGCTCCAAGGATAAAGCTTAATATGCCTCCGATAGCAAGTAATCCGTAGCTCGTGACATATACCTCGGCAATGAACAGTAAAATCGATAGTGTCAATAGAGCAAGTCCTGCGTAATTGAATGGAAGAATTTGAAGAGAGACAAGGCCTAGCAACAGACATATCGCCCCTGCAACCCCCGGAAAGATTAAACCCGGATTATAAAATTCTATGAAGAGGCCGAGCGAGCCCAGAGAAATGAGTAGAAAAGCTATATCAGGAGTACTCAGTATATCGATTAATCTCTGCTTAGCATTCATATTAACCCTGTCTACAATTGCCCCTTTCGTATTTAATATCCTTTTACCAGTGGGAAGAGTAACCTCTCTCCCATCAATCTCATTAATCAATTCATTTAAATTTGGAGAGATCAGATCGATGACATCTTTCTTGAGTGCCTCAGTTGCGGTGATCGAAGCGCTACTCCTTACTGCATCTATAGCCCATTTGACATTTCTACCACGTTTCTCTGCTATGCTTTCGATAAAGGACGAGGCGAAATTCTCAATTTTTTCACTCATCTTCTTATCGTCTCCGTTTTTTTCCTTCTCCTCATCTTTACTCTTCTGGCCGCCTCCGCCAGGACCTAATAATACTGGGGCAGCTGCACCTATACTTGTGCCGTCTGCCATCGCCGCTATGTTGGCCGACAACGTTATAAAAACACCAGCAGAAGTTGCCGTAGCGCCACTTGGGTAAACGTAGACTATTATAGGTACAGGTGAGTTTAACAGGGCTTTTACTATCGCTTTCGTAGAGGTGAGGAGTCCACCAGGTGTATCAAGGAGAATGATCAACGCTTCAGATGAGTTTTCCTTAGCACTTTCCATGCCAGATCGGATATAATCAACCGTAGCAGGGTTTATTGTGCCGTCAATTTCAATCAATGTTATTCTCTTTGTGTTTATAACATCTGAATCCGAAAACGCAGGGTTGATCCCGGAGATAAGAATATATGAAAAAAAAATCAACAATAGATTCGCTATCATATCACAAGTTCCTAATGATATTTTAGCCTTCTAATATGAAAACTGCAAATAGACTAATTGCGCTTAACCAACCGTGATAAAACCAAAAATCTAAATAAAAATCAAACTTGTTTTTTCATTTGTAGTTATTATAATTTCCCGGATGGCTAAAAGAATAAAAATCACTCGAAAAGAAATAAAAAGCCCTGACGAATTTAGAAAATCTATCTCAAGTATAGTCGAATTTATATCGGATAACTATATTAAATTTGTCATCGGTGTTGGTCTCATCATAATAATCATTGGAGCCATATTCTCAATTAACATTTATCGTGAAAAGCAGAATCTAGAGGCTAATTCCAGGTTTCAGGCAGCTATTGGGCATTACATTGCCGGGAACACCGAGACGGCTTTATCCGAATTCACAAACATTAAGGATAATTATCCCGATTCACAAATATCTGACATCGCCCTATACTATATTGGACTTATCGATTTCGAGAATGGAAAGTATGATGAAGCCATTCTTAGACTAAATGAATTTTCAAGTATCGAAAATACCGATACCATATTGAAAGATGCGGCTAACTATACAATAGGTGTTGCCAACTTCAAAAAAGGTAACTGGAAATCCGCAATTGATTCCTTTTCCAAGCTGAACTCAGGTGAAAGCCCTTACGCAAAACAGGCTCAATTACTTTTGGCCTTAGCATTGGAGAAACAGGGAAAACGAGGTGAGGCTGAGAAAATTTATCAAGAAGTCTTAACAAGTTTTCCGGTTAACAATTTTTCATTTTAGCTTAAACGGAGAATCTCTTTCGTACTGTTGCGAATCAGTAGATCTGTTGTGGTTTGCTTTGGCAGGTTTGACATGAACCATGAGACAGACATTGTCTAACCTTATAAAGCCATCAGAGCTTGTCATATTTTTACTTTGTTGGCCGGCAAGTAATTGGCGTGGAGGATTATGAGATGATAACTTTGGGTTCAATATTAATTGGCTTAGTCGCAGGAATCGCAAGTGGCTTTTTCGGAATCGGCGGTGGACTTCTCATGATTCCGGCAATGGTTTATTTCTTTAATCTTACTCAACACCAGGCACAGGGAACTTCCCTTGCAGTTCTTACCCCTCCCCTAGTACTCTTCGCAGCGATAAAATATTACAATGAAGGAAACGTTAATTTACGCATGGCAGTATTCATTGCTTTGGGTTTTGTTGGCGGAGCTTATCTGGGAGCGACATTTGTTCACCATGTCTCCGACCCAATCCTAAAGAGATTATTCGGGGTATTGCTGCTCATAGTTTCAATAAAGATGATATTGGGAAAGTAATATATAAAATTAAAAATTATTTGTCACAACACGAAGAATACAAATATTTTTTTAATTATTCATTTTTAAACCTTAACCCTTCACTCTGTAAAAGGCCTCAGCATCATTCATCAGTCCTTCCAAATCTTCAGGAAGACGATACCAATTAATCTCCTGGTCACTTTTAAGCCATGTCATTTGGCGTTTTGCAAGTCTCTTAGTATCACGCTTTATGAGTTCGACTGCTGTCTTAAGAGAAATATCTTCGTCAAGATATTGGTTTATCTGCCTGTAACCTATCGATTGTAATGGTTTCAGAGTAGGTATAAATCCCATACTTCGAATCGTTTCTACTTCTTCGACAAACCCATTTTTGATCATCGAATCTACCCTGTCTTCTATCCTCTTTCTTATCGCATCTCTTTCGTCATAAAGACCTATCTTTAGATAACTGTATTCATTATCCCGAAATCCGTGCTTTTTCTGTAAATTCGAAATCTTCTGTCCCGTTATGTAATAAGATTCCAGGGCGCGTTCGATCCTCACATAATCATTCGAGTGAATTCGTAAAGCTGACTCTGGATCGAGCGATTTTAATTTCTCATAAAAGTATCCTGCACCGAAAGAAGATTTTAGAACCCTGAATCTGTCCCTTATTTCTTTGTTGCTAGCGACGCCGGCAATCAGTCCGTGGAGAAGCACTCTCACATATAAATACGTACCGCCCACTACAATAAGCTTAGTTCTATTCTTCGCCAGTTTACCAATTACAGAATTTGCATATTCTCTAAACAATCCAGCGTTAAATTCCTCATTTGGATCTATAATATCAATTAGGTGGTGATCAACTTGGGTTTGCTCTTCCTTACTCGGCTTCGCTGTTCCTATGTCTAAGTAGCGATAGACTTGCAGTGAGTCAGCACTTAAGATCTCTCCGTTTATTCTTTCAGCAATCTCTACCGCAAGACTGCTCTTACCTATTGCCGTGGGACCCAATATTACCAGCAGCCTAGGTTTGTTGCTTCTCACTGAAGTTTGAGGTCAATCTCGTTTCTCGAGTATCCTAAAATTAAAGGCGTAATAGCTTAATTGAAAGTTCCTTTATAGTTTTCTATATTTTCTCCTAATGCTTCCTTTCTACTAAGTCTTATCCTGCCGTCATCATCCTTGCCGATACATTTCACAAGTATTTCATCACCCTCTACAACAATGTCTGTAACCTTTCCAACCCTTGTAGGCGCGAGCTGCGAGATATGAACTAATCCATCCTTGCCATGTGACAACTCGACTATGGCCCCGAAATCAAGAACACGTTTTACTCTACCAAGATATATCTTGCCAACTTCAATTTCTTGTATGATTTCCTTTATCATCCTCTCCGCAATTTCGCATCCCTCTGGATCTGTAGATGAAACGCTAACAGTCCCCGTATCATCGATATCAATGTTGGCACCCGTTATTTCGATTATTTTCTTTATCATTTTACCACCGGGACCAATCACGTCCTTTATCTTTTCCGGATTGATCTGAAATGTTAAAATTCTGGGAGCGTAAACCGATATATGATCTCTTGGTTCGGAGATCACTTCATTCATCTTACTTAACACGAATAATCTTGCTTCATTAGCCTGCTTCAGCGCATCTACTAAAATTTCTCTTGCGACACCTGTCACCTTGATGTCCATCTGAAGTGCGGTCAAACCATCTTTAGTTCCGGCTACTTTAAAATCCATGTCACCTAAATGGTCTTCATCACCCAGTATATCGGAGAGGATCGCAAAATGATCACCTTCCTTAATCAATCCCATTGCGATACCACTAACAGGTGCACTTAGCGGGACACCTGCATCAAGGAGCGATAGCGACGCCCCACAAACGGTAGCCATAGATGATGATCCATTAGATTCAAGTATCTCGGATACCACTCTTATGGTGTATGGGAATTTATCCTTTGGCGGAAGAACAGGCAAGAGAGCCCTTTCGGCTAGGGCTCCATGACCAACTTCTCTTCTCCCAGGTCCAAGCCTTCCACTAATCTCTCCCACGCTAAAAGGAAGAAAGTTATAGTGGAGCATGAACCTTTTAGTTACATCGCCTTCCAGCGAGTCTATCCTCTGCTCATCATAGGCTGTACCTAAAGTAGTACTGACAACCGCTTGAGTTTCACCCCTAGTGAATAGGGCCGATCCATGGGTACGGGGCAAAAAATTTATTTCTGCACTTATATCCCTGATATCTTCATATCCTCTGCCATCTACTCGCTTTTTATCCTTTACTATAAATTCTCTGACAATGTCTTTTAACACTTTCTCGAAGGCATTCGTTATCTCATTTTCCATCCCCGGAAAGTCGGTAGATAAAGCTTCAATAGTTTCGTGGAGTATGGATTTTATTTTCTCCTTCCTTTCAATCTTTGAGGGAGATACTATAGATTCTCTCAGGCGATTTTTGACAAACGAAAGTACACTCTCGCTGATCGATTCATTCACAGCCGAGCTAGGCATTTCCCTCTTTCTCACATCCAATCCAGTTACGAATTCTTCTTGAATTTCGATAAATTCCTTTACACAACCATGGGCAAACATGAGTGCTTCAACCACTTCATCTTCAGGCACCTGATTAGCACCGCCCTCAACCATCACAATTGCTTTGCTTGTACCCGCGACTACAATGTCTATATCGCTTCGTTGAAGTTCAGACCTTGTTGGGTTGCAAATAAACTCACCATCTATTCTTCCAACCCGGACCGCAGCAATCGGCCCGTCGAATGGCACGTCTGAAACTACGAGTGCAGCCGATGCTGCCGTGACAGAGAGTACGTCGGGAGTACCTTCAGGGTCTGCCGAGAGCACTGTAACTATGATCTGAGTTTCATAGCAGAATTCTCTTGGTATAAGTGGTCTTATCGGTCTGTCGATCAGTCTTGAAATCAGGATCTCGGTCTCACTTGGTCTTCCTTCCCTTCGAAAATAACCCCCAGGGATTCTACCAGCAGCATATGATTTTTCCTGATAATTTATTGTCAACGGGAGAAAATCTTCCCCTTCGACCTTATCCTCCTCGGCTACCACCGTAGCCAAGACCGCGATGTCCCCATGGCGAACTAAAACCGATCCACTAGCCTGCTTCGCAAGCCTTCCGGACTCGATTTCGAAATTCTTTCCCAGAACCTGTTTTTTAACGCTTCTAAAACCATTATTCAACTAATGCCTCCTTGAAGTTACTCACTTCCTTAATCCTAGCTTTTCAATGAGAGCCTGGTATTTTTCAGGCTGTTTTTTCTTCAGGTAATTGAGCAATTTTCTACGTTTTGCAACTAGAGCGATAAGCCCCCGTCTCGAACTTAAATCCTTAGATGCGGACTGAAAGTGACTTGAGAGTCCGTTTATTCGACTTGTCAACAAAGCAATCTGTACCTCAGACGACCCCGTGTCTTTGTCGTGTAAACCAAAGTTATTTATCAAACTCAATTTTTCCTCTTTTTCTAACACCATATTCCTCCTCCTTAATACATATTGACGGAAAAAAGTTAACTCTCGACAAATAATCTTACTAATATTATAGAATAGTCAAATTAAATCTATCAATTAAAAACCCTCAAAAGACTGAAGACAATTTGCTTATCCTCAATTTTGTTGAATTCATGGGAACTAAATCTGGCCTGCGATACAGAGACAAGATTAGTATCATCATAAAAAGCTAACCTTTCACCCGCTTCAAACTCAGGGATGTTTGACAAATCAAGATAAGATTTGCGAATCTGTTCGCCGTTTCTAATCCTAGTGGACGTATTCTTTGTGACGCATATTTGCTTAAGGTGGGAAAGAGCTCTGTCTATTGGTATTAGGTTTAACTTTCCACGCATTATTTCTTTTATCGTAATTGTATCTTCAATCTTGAAATTTCCACTCTTCAATCTTCTAAGATCGACCAGATGGCCCCCATATCCTAATTTACCCCCAATGTCTGCAGCCAGGACTCTCACGTAAGTGCCTCGAGAACATTTGACAAAAAATTTCAGTAATGGGGGTCGAAAGTCCAAAATTTTTAATTCTGCGATCTTAACCATACGAGGGGACCTCTGCACCTCGAAGCCATTTCTTGCTAATTCATATAATCTTTTGCCTTTGTGTTTCAGGGCCGAATACATCGGCGGTACTTGAGTTGGTTCATTTTTAACGCTGGCGAAAACAATCTCAATATCATTTAAGCTTATTTCACCTAGCTCCTTCACATTGGTTATTTCCCCCGTCTCATCCATGGTGTCAGTAGCTACACCGAGTTTCAAAGTAGCTTCGTACTCTTTATGAGTTTCGTCTAGAAAGGGAATCACTTTTGTTGTGCTATCCAAACATACTGGAAGAACTCCGGTGGCAAATGGGTCAAGGGTACCCGTATGGCCCGCACGCTTCAGTTTCAGAATTTTCTTAATATCGTGCACAATGCTGTGAGACGTTTTGCCCTTGGGCTTGTCTATGACTAGTATTCCGTTCATATCAATTTTTCGCTTATAGATCTATAAATTCTATGTTTTACATCATTCAATGAACCCTTAAGCATGCATCCAGCTGACCTTTTGTGGCCTCCACCACAAAAGGTCTCTGCTATCATTGCTACGTCGACTTCTCCCTTGGATCGCAGACTAACCTTCCAAATGGATTCCGAATTATTAATCTTCTCTAATTCATTAAACAACACAGCAACTTCTACACCCTTTACACTACGAGGATAATTCACAATTCCTTCAGAATCCTCACTAGTAGTACACGTTCTATTGAACATTTCCTTGTTAAGAACTACCGAAGCAATACGGCCGTTTTCTAGGAATTCAAGTGTCGAGATCGCCAGACCTATCAACTGTAATCTTTCAGGAGTGTCACTCTCGTATAGGGCTTGAGAAATTTCAGATGGATTTGCGCCATATTCAACCAATTCAGCTGCAATCCTGAAAGTTTCCGGGCTTGTGTTTGAGTACCTAAATGAGCCTGTATCTCCTATTATTGTTGTATATAGATTAGTAGCTACCTCTGGGTTGATCTCTAGGTTAAGCTTCCTTATCAGTAAATAGATTATCATTCCTGTCGATGAGAAAACCGGATCGAGAAGGTATAAATCCGCCGTAGCCCTAGTAGTTTGATGATGGTCTACGATAACCGATGTTCCGCAGCTTTTCCCACTTATAAAATTTAAAAATTCTTTCCCAACCCTGGAAACATCGGTGCAGTCCAGGATTATGGTACAATCAAAGTTACCTCTTACATTCGTCAACGATTTAATCACCGATCTGGAACCCGGGAGAAATTCTAAGACTTTGGGTACCCCGTCTTTATTATAACAAACGACATCTTTGTCAAATCGTGTTAAGACTAATCCAAGGGCAAGCATTGAACCTATAGCATCAGCGTCCGGCTTTTCATGGGAAGTGATAAGAATGCGTCTTGAATTTTGAATAACCTCTACTACTCTGACTAGATTATTCACGTTTAGTTTTCCTTAAGAGTTCATCAACCCTGTAACCCTCTTGAAGAATCTCATCAAATTCGAATCTTAGGTCGGGAATCCTTCTAACCCTAAGCCTCCTGGAAAGCTCTCGTTTAATATAACTTGTGGCACTTTGAAGACCTTCCATGATCTTCTCCTTGTCAATCTCATCACCGATAACCGTAAAATAAACCCTAGCAAATCCAAGATCGTCCGTTAATTTTATTCCGGTGAGAACGACAGACTCGATCCGAGGATCCCTTATATTACCCTTGATTAACATCTCGGATATCTCCTTGAGGATCATATCACCTACCCTGAGGCTGCGTTTACTGCCCAACATCGAACTGATCTCCTAGAAAAAAATTATTTCCAATTCACGACTTACCATATGAGCAATCCCTGTCGATTGTATAAATCCAGATACCTGGTCTAAGATCGAATTGACATAGTTTTTCTCGTTACTAACTATTGTGATTCCAATAGTGGCCCTCTGCCACATATCCTGACAATCTACCTCGGAGATTGAAACGTTCGAGAATCGCGATTTGGTTCTATGGATTAGACTTTTAAGTAGTTGTCTCTTTCCTTTGAGGGATCTATTACCGTCTAAGTAGAGTTCAATTCTAAGAACACCTATAACCATTTCTTTAGAGCTATAGCTGTTGTTTAATCTCTTCTAAATCATAAAACTCAAGCGTATCGGCGACTTTGATATCATTGAAATTCTCGATCCCGATTCCGCACTCAAATCCAGTCTGAACTTCTCTTATATCATCTTTAAAACGTTTAAGCGAACTAAGTTTCCCTTCGTATATTAATACTCCGTCTCTTAGCAGCCTTACTCTATTTCCCCTCGAAACCTTTCCATCTGTCACAATACAACCTGCAATTGTGCCAATCTTTGAAATGGTAAAAGTGGCTCTAACTTCAGCATGAGCTAAAACCCTTTCCTTGATTACTGGTTCTAGGAGTCCCTCCATCGCTTTTTTTATTCTATCAACGGCATCGTAAATAATTGTGTGAAGCTCTGTGGAAACCCCTTCCTTTTCAGCTAAACTTAATGCGTTTACATCTGGACGGACATTGAAGCCCAACACTATGGCATTCGACGCAACTGCAAGAGTTACATCTGTTTCATTTATTGCACCAACACCTGAATGCACAATATTCACACGACATTTATCTGTAGATAATTTTGATACCGCATCCTTAATAGCCTCAACAGAACCCTGTGTATCGGCCTTTATGATCAGAAGGAGTTCTTTTACTTCTTCTTTTTGAATAGATTCGAATAGATCTTCGAGTGAAAGCTTTCTTTTTGAAGCCGTCAATCGTTGTCTTTCTTTGATTTCCCTGTGTGTCACTAACTCTTTTGCTGTTTTTTCATCTTTTACTACATACAATCTTTCCCCGGCACTAGGAACTCCTGAAAGACCCATCACTTCTACTGGCAATGACGGGCCCGCAGAATCTTCTCTATTTCCTTTATCATCGATCAGGGCTCGTACCCTTCCGTAAGTCGTACCTGCAATGACGTAATCACCAACCCTTATTGTGCCTTCGTTTACAATTATCGTCGCTAATGGACCTCTCCCTTTGCTTAGTTCCGCTTCTATGACTGCACCAATCGCTCTTTTATCCTCAATGGCTTTCAATTCCATAACATCTGCCTGTAATAACACCAATTCCAATAACTCCTTAATCCCAACATTAGTTTTTGCGGAGATTTCGGCAAACAATGTGTCGCCACCCCATTCCTCGGGTATCAAACCAATATCGGATAACTGCCTTTTAACCATATCCGGATTTGACTCAGGCTTATCAACCTTATTGATAGCCACAATAATCGGCACCCCAGCTGCCCTTGCGTGGTTAACCGCTTCGACCGTCTGGGGCATTACTCCGTCATCTGCGGCAACAACTAGGATAACTATATCAGTTACATTTGCACCCCGAGCCCTCATCGCAGTAAAAGCCTCATGTCCCGGCGTATCGACAAAGACGACCTTTCGTTCGTCAACGCTTACACAGTAAGCTCCAATGTGCTGTGTTATCCCCCCCATTTCCTCTGCAACAACATTTGCCTTTCTTATGGTATCGAGAAGTGTTGTTTTTCCGTGATCCACATGTCCCATAACGGTTACTATAGGCGGACGTGGAACATATTCACCTTTCACTTCTTGGTCACTTTCAAATAGTAGTTCATCTTCCTCAAATTTGTCTACGGTAACTTCGAAACCGAGTTCTTCTGCTACGATAGCGGCTGTTTCGTGATCAATTGATTGATTTACAGTATATTTCGCACCAAGATCCATCAACCTTTTGATAACTTCACCTACCTTGACTCCCATTTTCTTTGCCAATCCCCCGACGGTTATGGTATCCCCTAACTTTATACTTTTCTTAATAGGTTTTCTTGGAAAAGGTATTATTTCTGCGGATGGTGCTTCAAATTTACCAGATTCAATATCTTTCGCGTAATCCTTGCGAATTCTTAAACTGGGCTTCTCCCTTTGGAGACTTCCTTGAAGAGGCCTTACCCTCGATCTGCGATCTTCAACCAGATATTCCCTTTTTCTTCCCGGGAGTTTAGTTTTAAACGCTCTGCGGAGCTCTTCAAGGGTATCTTCATCAATTATTTCTTCTCTTTTAGGTTTTACTTTACGTCCCTTCTTTTTTACTTTTTCTTCTTCAACCTCTTTTTCCCCTACTCCCTCAGGCCTTTTTGCTTCCTCTTTAGCCTCTTCAATCCGAAGTCCTTGTACTTCTATCTGTTCTGGAATCGTTTCCCGGCCAGCTTCTGATTCCGGTATCGGCTGTTCTTCTATGATTTCAGTTTCGATCTCCCTTGTTTCCTCGGATACCTCTTCGGGTGTTATTAATTGAGTTTCGGCTGGTGTTTTATCTACAGCTTTCCCTACCCCTTCTTCAATTAATTGAGCGGCTCTGACATCAGGTTCTCCTGCTTTTTTCTTTTTCCTTAATATAACGGATCTACCCTTTCTCCTCTCGAAAACCTCTTCGCCACTTTCTGAACGGAATACCTTTACCTTCTCATCGGTTTTTTCATCTTCTTCGGCTGAGGATGATATGTCTTGGGGATTGGGTGTTTTAAGATTTTCTCTTATTTTTTTTGCATCTTCATCTGAGATAGAACTCGTATGACTTCGAACCGAAATTCCAAGTTTATTTGCAATCTCGATGACGTCTTTATTTGATAAACCCACTTCTTTTGAAAATTCGTAAACCCTTAAGTTTGGCATAACGTTTACACTCTACTGCTTAACCCATCTGCTTAATTTACTTAAATTTTTTTATAAGATACCAACTAATTTACTGATATTCAAAAAGCCTTAATATAAACCAACCGTAATCAATCTGTACCATTTAGTTTATAATTACAAAATTCCTGATATCGAGACATCTTTAACTAATTAACTTTCTTCAGGCTCGTTCGATGGATGTTCCGGAATAGACAACTTGTCGAGTTTATCCTTAAGAGCGATTCTAGCTGCAGTCTGAATTCTCCGTGCCTCCTCGTCGCTCTTGAAACCTGCCATTTTGACCAACATATCCGTGTCCGAGAATGCAATATCTTCTAAAGTGTGAAATCCCTCGCTATATAAAAGATTGGCAGTTACTTCTCCAATATTCGGTAATGTCATAAGGAGAGAAACTACTTCTTGTTGTTCTCTTTTGACCTGGGATTCAGTCTTTATATCTATCTTCCACTGCGTAAGGTGTGAAGCAAGTCTAACATTCTGACCCCTTCTACCTATTGCTAACGAAAGCTGATCATCATCCACTATTACTTCCATAGATTTATTGCTTTCGTCAATTATAACCTTACTCACGATTGCCGGCGAAAGCGCATTACATACAAATTTAGCGGCATCTTTTGCCCACGGCACTATATCAATCTTTTCTCCCCTTAATTCCTGAATGATGTTCTGGACCCTTGACCCCCTCATTCCAACGCATGCCCCGACAGCATCCACATCAGGATCATTTGAATAAACGGCTATCTTTGTACGGCCGCCTGGGTCTCTTGAAATTGACTTTATTTCAACAATGCCCTCACTTATTTCAGGAACCTCAGCCTCAAAAAGCCTGCTGACAAAATTTGGATGCGCACGGGAAAGTATAAGTTGTGGACCACGCTTCGTTTCTTTGATATCATAGAGAATCGCCCTTACTCTTTCCTTGGGCTTATAGTATTCTTTTGGAACCTGATGCTCATATGGAAGAATGGTTTCGGTTCTCCCAAGATCTACTATTACATTTTTCCTCTCAATCCTTCGAACTATTCCACTAACGAGTTCGCCTTTTCTGTTAATATATTCTTCATATATGACCTTTCCTTCTGCTTCCTTTAACTTCTGCAATATCTTTTGTTTCGCGTTCTGAATTGCGATTCTAGTAAACTCCGGATTTATTTTCACTCCTATTAAGTCGCCAATTTCTGATTCTGGATCAAGTGCAGTTGCTTCGTCGACACTAATTTCAACTTCGGGATCTGTGACTTCTCTTATTACGGTTTTAAATTCAAATAACTCTACCTCTCCTTCTTCGTCGTTGAAATGGACTTCAAGCTCTTTCTCTGTGCCTTCCGTGCGAAATAGCCTCTGTGCTGCAGAGAGCACTGCTTCTTCGACTGCCCTGACTATTTCATCCCTTTCGATCCCTTTATCCTTTCCAACCGATTCCATAACTCTGCTTAGTTCCGTAGCCATATGTTGTCCCCCTAAAGCTCTAATTCTAAATTTGCTTTCTCGATATCATAAAAGGGAATTTGATAAATTTGACCCTCGATCTGAATCGATGCGATATCATCATTAAAATCGATTAGATGGCCAATAAATACCCTTCTTTGATATAGATTCTCTTTAGTTCTAATCTTGACCTTTTTCCCTTTAAACCTTATAAAGTCCCTTGAATTTTTAAGCGCTCGATTTAGCCCGGGTGAAGATACCTCAAGGGTGTATGAATAGGGAATTACATCGTGCAGATCTAAGAGAAAACCAAACTCACGGCTAATATCAGCGCAATCCTGAACTGTTATACCATTTTCCTTGTCTATGAAAATTCTGAGCACTGCCCCCCGACCACCACCCGCATATTCTACGTCGACTAGTGCGAGCCCTTTTCCCTGTAATATCGGGTCTAACAAATTTTTAATAGTCTCAATAAGATCTGGTTTTTCAAAACGCATGAGCGCACACACATTAATTTTTTTAAATTCAAATAAAAATGCGGGTAATGTACCCGCATCGCTCTAAAAATTTACCTAAATTCGATTAATTGAGCAAATCAAATAATGGGATAAATGATATAAATATTCTAAATTTTCATTGGACTTAAGTCGCATTCCCCTATAATCATTCAAATAATAGTGGCTCCCGATTGGTAAACCAAATAAACAAAAAAGAAAGTTGGAAGTTGCTCTCTATCTTAAAAATTGAATTTCAATTTAAAAATTGTTATATGTAATGCTGTAAGAGTTGATTAAAATGGATCTCATAAGAAGAATGATTGGTGCTTCAAAACTCGATATAAACGTTTACGATGAGGTTGAGAGTAACCCGGCTGCTACAAAAGACGCCTTTCTAGCTGTACTGCTTGTTGCAATTAGTAACGGGATAGGAATGATTGGTATATCGGGCTCAATGGGTATAATAACAGGCCTCCTATCTTCAATCATAGCGTGGGTCTTATGGAGCGCTATAATATATGTTATTGGAGTCAGGGGGTTTGGGCATTCTTCAGATCTGGGGGAACTCCTCAGATGTCTTGGCTTCGCTTATTCACCCGGTATTTTAAACATTTTTATGCTATTGCCATTCATTGGTTATTTCGTCCCGTATATTACATCGACTTGGATATTTCTAACCTTCATAGTGGCTATAAGGCAGGCACTCGACTGTGAGACGTCTAGAGCAATCCTTATTTCAGTATTGGGATTTTTAGCCTATGTGATTATTCGCTTCTTAATATTCTTTATTTGATAATTCGAATTAGAAAAGCTGGTGCCAGGCATGCATATTGATTATTAAAAGGTTTGCGTCCCCTTTAATTTCACATAAATTTTATAGCACCTATTCTCCACCTACGGTCATTCTCGAGGATTGTTATCGGGAATCCATAAATAAAACGTTTTGCGTTTCCTTTTTCTGTCCCTAACAATCCGTTCGCACTGAGCCTGTCGAAGTGCGTGTACTGAGTTCATCGAAGGGTGAGCACGTCGAAAAATCTACCGGAAATCCCCCCCTTTAGGTCATTCCCGAGGATTGTTGTCGGGAATCCACCACCGTTCTGTCATCCCCGAATGCCTGAATCGGGGATCCATGAATAAAAAAAGTTTACCTTTGCCTTTCTGTCCTTATAATCCGTTCACCCTTGAGTAGTGAGCTAGTCGAACTATCGAAGGGTCTGTCCCAGTTCTACGATGGCAATAATAAACCGTTCACACTGAGCCGGTCGAAGTGTGGATCAGTTACTTTGCCCGAGGACCTGTCGTGAGCGTAGCCAAAGCGCCTGTCCCGGCTAGGTCGAAG
>DASWID010000107.1 GCA_036397855.1 Thermodesulfobacteriota bacterium
TGTAGCGATTTCCACTTTAGCTTTAATCAGGTCGTCATCGTCTCTGTCATCTATCTCAAAACTATTTTTTAAAATCTCAATGATTGGCAGATACGAAAATGATTTGCCGTAAGAGATGCAATTTCCTTCCAGGTAGCTCACGTCTTCATCACGAAGCGTAGTTTTAAACTCGTGAACCAATCTTGATTTTCCCAACCCGGCTTCGCCGATAATACATATAATCTGTCCATGTCCTTCCTTTACCTTTTCAAGCGAATCCTTTATGAGCCCCAGTTCCTTTTCCCTTCCTACAAATTTTGTTAAGCCATGCTCTAGGGATAGATCAAATCTTACTTTTCGACCCGTTGTCCCAATTACTGAAAAAGCCTTTACAGGCTGACTTTTCCCCTTTACACTAGCTTCTTCAAGTGGAATACACTCGAAATAATCCTTTACAAGTTTGTAGGTACTCTCGCTTATTAGGACAGACCCCGGTTCTGCCAGGCCTTCTAAGCGTGAGGCTAGATTAACTGTATCTCCCATGGCTGTATATTCCATACTGAGGTCGTTACCAATACTTCCTACAACCACAAGCCCTGTATTAATACCAATTCGCATCTTGAAGTCTATACCCTGCTCTAACTTAAGCTCTTCACCGTATAATCTGATGGCCTTCTGAATTCCCAAGGCTGAACTTACTGACCTATAGGCATGATCCTCCTGGGCAATAGGGGCACCGAAGAGTGCCATTACGCCGTCGCCGGTAAATTTGTTGATTGTGCCCTCATAGTGGTGTACCTGATCTATAATAAGCCTGAGGGCCTGATTCATCAGAGTGCGAACCTCTTCAGGGTCTAATTTTTCTGATAGTGCCGTGAAGCTGGTTGCATCGGCGAAGAGTACGGTTATCAGCTTTCGCTCTCCTTCGAGGCTGGCTCTATTGACGAGAATTTTATCGGCAAGGTGTTTTGGTATATAACTCTGGGGTTCGCTTAAATTAAGTGCCTTATCGACTTTTACATCTGCACTTTTGCCGAGCTTTCCCCCGCATTCGAAGCAAAACTTATGGTTAGGAGGGTTCTCTTTGCCACAGCTCTGACATCTAACCTCCAGCTTGGTTCCACATTCGACACAGAAGTTTGCTTTTAAAGGATTTTCAAATCCACAATGTGCGCAGACTAAAATATTAGGATCCATATTCTGAACAAATTATGCCCGATCTAAGCTGTTTGTTTAATTATCGAATTTCCTTTAACTTGCTACAGGGTTTTCACTGTCATTCGCTTTACTCAGTGCAGGCTCCGCGAAGCAATCTATTCTTTTTGAGATTGCTTCGTCGCCTTGCTCCTCGCAGCAACTGCAGAGAGATTCGAATATTCAAATATTATATTAGACTTAATGCAAAATTGAAAATAGGTGATCGATTATGACCGGAAGCCACTTCAGTCATTTGCGTTGAAATAATGAAGCTCTCTCATTTTATGGTTGAGTTCCTGTTATTGTGTCCTACAGATCCTTGGCTTCCTACCACCCTTCGGTCCACGGTTCGCCTTTGAAGGGGCCAACAATTTGTGATGTTATCCATCCTCCATAGTAATTACCGGGTTGTGGCAATACTTTCTCGTTTCCAACATAGCAGGCGCCCATCTTGCCTGCATTGAAGGCTATGTGATCGGTTATTGATTGAAAACCCTCCCAGGGGTCTGGATAACTCCAGGCGGCGTTTTCAGAATATTTTTTCCCTACGCGAACAGACCAATATCTCGCTTTTCCCTTCCATTCACAGAGCGTTGATTTGCTGCCAGGCTCCAGATATTTCATTTGTATATCGCCTTGAGGTATGTAATAAACGGGGGGACTTGCGGTCTCTAATACCCGATAAGTCTTATTGCTATCTGCTATTACTACATCTCCAAACTCCACACGAATTCTACTTTTTACAGGTTCTACGCGGGGAGGTCTAGGATAGTCCCAGACCGATTCCTGCCCAGCTCCAGGAATTATAATATTTTTTGGTGTCACTCTTCTTAAATTTCGCCATTTGTTTACTTCTCTCAATAAGTCTCTAGGTATTTTAGACATTATGTATGAAATATCTTAACATCATTAAATGGGATTTCATTGCTCTACTGACAGATGCCGCTGGAGATTTTAAAGTCTCAGCTACATTCGACACCCCCTTCTTAATCTTCCCCCGTCAAGGGGGAAGAAATTTACTGTAGCGGAGGACTCTAGTCCTCCATTTCATTTCCGTCGTAGGAAAGGATTCAGAATTGCTTGAGGTTTTGGATATCTAATTGTTATTGTTATATTTAATCTCAAAAATGTGGAGGAGTATCCATTGTCCAAGATTGGTCTTGTAATTCCTTACTGGAATGATATCACAAAAGACGAAATCATTGATTTTGCACAGCTTGCAGAAGGACTGGGATATGATTCTATCTGGGTTCCCGAGATGTGGGGTAGGGACGCTTTCTCAATCCTCTCAGTAATCGCCCTCAATACAAATAGGATTAAGCTCGGAACGGGGATTGTTTCTGTATTCAGCAGAACCCCCGCTATTATTGCTCAGACTGTTGCGACATTAGATGAAATCTCAGAGGGAAGAATGATACTCGGTCTGGGTACGAGTGGTCCTGTAGTTATAGAAAACTGGCATGGCGTTAAATTTGAGAAACCACTCAAAAGGACTCGAGAATATGTTGAAATCATAAAAATGATAATCAGCGGACAAAGTGTGAATTATAATGGTGAGATTTTTGAACTAAAAAACTTTAGTCTCCAATTTAACCCATTTAGAGAAGTTATACCGATTTATATTGCATCCATTGGGCCCAAGAACATAACCCTAACAGGTGAGATCGCAGACGGATGGATTCCGTTTTTGATTCCAATTGAACATTACAAACATGCGGAGGAGTACCTTCGCGCCGGAGCTGAAAAGGGAGGAAGAGATTTTCATAACATCAAAGTTTGTCCCTACATCCCGGCTTTAGTGTCTGATGACGAGGGCATGTCACGAAGATTAATCAAGGAATATATCGCCTATTACATTGGAGCAATGGGGACATTTTATTCTGGATTGATTAGCAGGTATGGATTCCAAGACGAAGCTAATTCCATTGTCGAAGCCTGGAACAAGGGAAGTAAAACAGAAGCGATCAGAAGCGTCAGCGATTCCTTGCTGAATTCAGTTGCGATTACTGGTTCGACAGCAGAAGGCAGAAATAAGATCGAGGAATTCAACAAAGCGGGCGTAGACATTCCGATTATCATATTCCCTCCAAAAGCCTCTCGAGTTTTGATATGGGAAACTATCAACAAACTCGCGCCATGATATTCCCACTGAATTCAATTTCTTTTTTCCTTGTTACCAAAATTTAGTTCTTTCTCATTATCTCAAGCTTAGCACGACATTCCCCCGAGATTTTATCACCTTCCGGATTTAAAATTTAGAATTAATAAATCCCGATCGTCCAAAAAAGACATGACGCTTAAAAGTTAATCATTAATACGTTGACACCTTACGCCGTATTGTGCTAGATTGTATCAAGATATTTTGAACGGATCATCTATGAGAATTCTCATTGGGCTTTTACTCTGCTCAATCGTTTTATTTGCTATTAGCGTTGCTGAATCCGAAAGCAGTGGTTGCCCTGAAGGCACGGTGAAAATCCCTAGGTCTGATATCTGTATTGAAAAATTACATCCCTCGAGGTTGTCGAATTTTAAAGGCATGGCAATGGATTGCCTATCCCGAAATTTGGATGTTTGCCTAGCAGAGCAAATAGTGAAAGCATGTGAAGAGGGTACAATAAAACTTCCCCCGAATAGGGATTTCGTGACATTTCTAACATCGAGTGGAATGTTTGTAAATATTACTCAGGATTGTGATGTATCTAAAACAGGGCCTATCGGCTCTAAAGAACATGAGATGTTTTTGTGTTGTGGTAAGATTGAAGAGTAGTTTATTAGTAAATATTCAGCCACTAACTGCCCAAGACACAAAGGAGGAATATGGATTTTAAAAACTTAATCCATTTAAAAAAAGTACTCTCTAATCTTGGTGTCTTAGTGTCTTTGTGGCTAAATAGTTTCGTTAGCGTTTTTTCGTTACTGATTCTGTTTTTTCTTCTCGTTTCTATAACCTATTCCAAGGATTATGTGATTCGTCTAAAAAGCCTCGATGTATCAAAGGTTTCCGAAGAGAAATTTCAGATTAAAGGAGAATTAGTAAACAACACTGATAAGGAGTTAAAACGAATTTCTATTAAATTCAAGATTTATGACCCGGAAGGTAAAATCATAGAGGAAGATCAGATTCTGCCCCTTGTTAATCCCATTCCCCCTCTTGGCAGTTCCCCCTTCTTAGTACCAATAAGGTACTCAAGATATATGGAAATGGAAAAGGCCACCATGCATGTTATAACACTGGTCGGTGAGGAACTAAGCATTGATCCAGGGGGATATTCTTTAGAGTTTAAGGTTCCTAAGTAGTGCGTATAACGATACACGATCCAGGATACAGAATTAATCATGCATCATGCATCGTGTATCTTGCATCATGAATCAAAGCTTTTTTATTGACTTGACAGCACCGTTTTCTAATTCAATCTCGACCTTGTTGCATAGTGAAATTCCCTCTAGCATTTTAGGGTCAATTTTTATTACGTGTTTTTTTCTTTGAGCATCATTCACCGTAATTGTGCCCCCTTCCTTATCGATCTCCATTATTATCCCAATCAACTTTTCCTCGGAGGACGAATTACTCGATACGATAGTCTCTCCATTAACATCAGAGGATGAACCTATTTGTTGCGTTAAAACATCTTCCACGCCTTCCACATCAATTGACCTAGATTCACTCGCCAGATCTATGATTCGAAGCCTCTTTTTCAGGCTTTCGTCAAGCCCCAATCTGTCAAATAACAACGGAGAAAAGTTTCTAAACCTCAGTTTTACATCAACACTGAGAGGTCCCTTAGCGTCTAATGGAACAGGGACAGGATAGGTTGCTATCCTAGTCTCAAGGGGTGGTATCCCATGTTTTACAAATTTGTTTGCTTGGCTTGTCAGGAAGACATCTTCTTCAGTACCGTCTGGATTGACCTTAAGCATTTCCGACTGAAAGTTGACTAGATATTTGTCTATAGGAGCGGCGTCCAATTTAACATCTTGGCTGCAGCGGTTTCGCAGATCAAGGTTGTTGTCTAAGTCGCCCGATACAAAAAGAAATTTGCCATCTGCGTCCTTTATAATAACCTCGATCCATACCTGTCTCTCCACAGTAAATCCGGAGGGAAGAAGATGCCCAGCTCCAGTATTGGTCACATGCACTGCTACCTGAAATTGAGACCCGGGGGTTACAGTTTGAGGGGCTTCTACTTCCATCTTGGCGCTATCTTTATGAAGTTCATAAACCTCCTGCATGTACTCTCTTTGAATCCTGGCTGCCTCTCCTTGGTTATCGGCATAGGGGAAAAAATCTACAAGATGATAGTCCACCCCAATCATTGAGTGGTTAGAGATTGGCCTCTCGGGTATATCAACTCCAGCCATGATGGCGGCGGGACCCTTTACCTTTTTTTGGTTGGGCTTACCCGGTAGTGTTCTCATATGACAATCATGGCAGGTTATACCCTTTTCTGGATAAACGCTTTCGTTAAATTCAGCAAAGGTTTCCTCTACCCTGAGTCCCTTTGGTGTAACTACATCGTGACAGGAGCCGCAAAACTCGGAGGTTATTATGTAATCGGATTTAACGCTCTTATGAAAGTAGTTTCGAACGGGCTTAAAGTCACCGTCAGAGCTTGAACCAAAAGGACCATATTTTTTTCGTCCGGGTTCCATAGGGAAATCACCGCTAACGAGCCCGTGATTCTTGGAGATTGAATGGCAAGAGTCGCATTGAACTCCCAGAACGCCGATGGGGGCCCTTTTCTCATTCGGAATTCTAGCATCTTCTCCGATTGCGATGCTGATAGGTGCGTGGCATTGAAAACAGAAGACGCCTACCTTCCCATTGCTATCGACTTGAACCTTTTCATTGAGTGCAAAGGCGACAGGACTTACCTGACCATAGGCATGGGGTGACATTATCCATTCGTCATATTGCCTCTGGTGACATTGCCTGCATTCCTGGGGGTGTCCAAAGTCTGAAGCTGTCGGAGTAAATATCTTAAAGCTGTCATCCAATATATGCAAAGGGATCATTACGATAAGCCCCGCTGTGACGATAAGGTGGGCTGTAAGCCAGCCCCGAAAAAGCGGCCTGTATTTTAGTTGGCTTATGGACTGAGACTCTAGTTTAGCCTTTTCCTCAAGAAGCAGAACTGCTTTTTTAAAATCGCCCCTTTCTTCCTCCTGGACTATTTCGCCCTTTGAAAGGAGTTCCTCCCAGTAATTGGCTTGTGTGGAAAGGGGTGAAGGAGTGTTGAGCTCCGTGCCTATAATTTTTTGGAATGCCCTTGATTTTCCAGCCAACAGCTCGTTTATTGATTTCGTAACCTTGTCCACTCGGGAGAGAACATTCTCTTGTTCAGCGGCGATGGAGGAAGGTATATTGGCGTAAAAATATCGTCCAATAATTCCTGTGACAATGACTAATACGAGAAAAATCATACCAGCAGTGCTGTAATTCCATCCAAAACGAAACTCTGCATGCAGGGCTATTATGAAAAGGGCCAAAAGTCCGAGATAGATATGGGCTAAAAGCCAATTGTCCAGCCTGCCTGGCATTCCCCTGGCCATACGTCTGCGAAGCGAATAAGTTATCACGAATAGGATAAGAAGAACGGCCAATATGCCAAGAAAATAAACAATACCGTCTTCAATGCCTGGTATCGGAAGGTTTGGCCCCCAGCGATAAACTGCCCAGAAAATAAAGCCAGCGATTAGTGTAAATCCAATAAATTTCTTATGTGTCTTTGAAATCCTTATCATTGGTACTTGTCCCTCTTTTGAATGATATCTTCTTCATCTCCGAAATATGAAATGGGATTTACCCAGCGTATGGCATGGGTAGGGCAATTATCGGTACATGCGGTATCGGGATATCCCATGCAGTTGTCACATTTAATGGCGAGCTTTTTGGGTTTTAACCTCGTGTCTTCGGTCTTTTCTCCCTTCCCGTCTCCTGCTTTAGCTCTACCTAGTAAGGCATCAAATATATCGAATTTTCTTTTTTCGTGTACTGTTTTCGTTGAGACCATCTGTATGACATTGTATGGACATCTTATCGCGCACCCAGCGCACCCTATGCATTTATCATCTATGATATAGATCTCACCTGTTGGCGCTCTCTTGATAGCATCAAAGTTGCAGATCAGGCAGACCGGGTCTTGGCATAAACGACAGGCAACAGGAATAGATATTTCGGCGAACCGTGTTCCTCTTCTATCTAGGCGTGGATAACCATGCCGGTCCTCACAGGCCTCTACACAATTGTTACAATGAATACAGGTTCTCAGGTCAATGATGAGAAGATTCTCACTTTGTATGATTCCCTTTTCCACTAATGCTTCAAGCCTCTCCGCCTTAGCCGGATCCCTCTGGACTTCCAGGGTCTTGAGCTTTCGCTCCATAATAATGTCCTGCATTTCTTCAGCCAGCTTTGGGTCTGTACCAAGTAGTGCGTTGAAATCCTCTTTTGCTACCTGGATTAGCTCAACCTTCGTGAAGGCTGATACGGTGGCACTTCGTTTCTCATCTTCCAGAAGTGCCATCTCTCCGAAGTAGCTTCCCTGCGCAAGATAGGCAATAATCTGGTCTTTATCCCCACTTTGTTTTGTTATCTTGACAAATCCATTCCGTATTATATATAGAGAATCTCCGGGATCGCCTTCCCTGAATATGACATCTCCTTGATTAAAGGATTTTAGTTTGACTTTACCTTCTAGTTCCTTGAGCATAGCGTCGCTCAAATTTCCAAAAAGCGGTACTTTTCTAAGATAAGTACGAACGGCTCGTACAGTATATTTTTCTTCGATTATTTCCCTGAACTTGGGAGATATCTTCATTAATTCCTTTAGAACCTCTGAAGGTATCTCGAGCAGGTATAAGTTGTCCTTGGCCGAAACTGTAGCGCTCCTTGGATAGCCTGATAATGCTGCCATTTCTCCGAAAATGTCACCTGCTTCCAGGTTGGCGAGGGTCAAATTGTCGTATCCTGCGGTATTGATTGTTACCTCTACCGAACCTTCAAGAATTGCGAAAAATGTGTCGCCGTATTCTCCCTCTCGACAAACAACACTCCCTGCTGAAAACTGCTGCTTTTTAGACTTATCGACCAGGCTGCTAATATTTTCTGCCGAAAGCTCCGCGAAGAGATGCATCTGGTTTAATTTTTCCTTTATGGATTCCTCCTCGGAACGTATATCGTTAACTGTTGGGGTATTCTGTGGTGTATTCATCGATCATCCATCACACGTTATCGATTTATTATTTTAGCAAAATTTATAAATTAATCGGGCATTCTCTTTGTTTTCAATTTCAATAGGCATTGGAGAATGAAACAATCAGTTTAGTTCGAGAATCCTACCTTTCTCATTGCTTACTATAAAACCTTTAAGAGTTGCGTTTTCTCTCCTGGAGGCTTTTTCTATAACCGCAATGCTGTCTTCTGTTCCGTGGAGCATGTAAATCTGTCCAGCACTATTGTAGATTACGTGCATATGAGGTTCATATTCATTACATGGCGCTACCGATAATCCGTGAACTTAATTTTCTTAACTTCATAGGGAACAAAAGTATACACTAGTCTCCATCTATCCTGCTACTCCACTTGTGCTTATAGGGCAAACGCTACCGCATCGCTTATCTGGACCAGGAAAGTCAGGATCTAGAACCTCGTGCTCCTTGTTATTATTGTCCAGGTTGTCAAACTCATCTAGTGGGCATGGTGTAGTTTGGTCACTACTATGATTTTCCCATTCATCGCTGCTTGGGCATAGATTGTTCGCAATGGCCGGTCTCAACAAATATATTGAAACATGCAGGAAGACAGACGATGTTCCCAAAATCGTTATTATTAAGATTGCCGCCGTGATTAACTTTTTCATTTCTGCCTGCTCTTACTTTTTGTTCTACTATCTACAAAGTGCAATGACTGTGCCAACATTCTTAACCAGTGCATTAAATTCAAAAAAGCTCGTGATATTGGGCTGTTAGAGTTCTTGATCTGTTTAAATTAGTATACCGTATCTATCATTTGAACATAAACCTCGTTTACTCTATTGTAAACAAAGTTAACGATATACCGCTCTCCATTAAGAGCCTGGTAAAACTAAGCCACGAATTTTTTCAGTAAAAAACTAGGAGCAATGAAGCGAACGAGATGGGATCCTACAACTAAGGCAAACGCAATATTTGAAGGTCTATCCGGGAGACCAGTCTCTGAGATATGCAATGAGGACGGACTACATCTGATCATTTGGCAATTTGATCATTTTACTCCAATATCTCCTCCCCCAGCCTGTTGGGGGAGGATTAAGGTGGGGGTTAATCACCTCCGTTACAATTTCAATATCCCACTACACCTCATTATTCCAAAATCTTATTACCTTAAATCCCTTTTCGTCAAGCCACTTATCCCTTTTTGCATCATAAAACCTCTTTTCATCGTGCTGTCCCTCATCCACTTCTACAATTAATCTTTTCTCTTCACAAACAAAATGAACGATAAATGGCCCTAAGGGATGTTGTCTCCTAAATTTATATCCACCGATCTTACGAAGACGGAGATGAGCCCACAGTTTTCTTTCTGCTTCTGTAGGATTTTTTCTCAATTCCCTTGCTCTGTTAACCCCCATCCTAACCTTCCCCCTTTATGAAAGGGGGAAGGGATAATTTTTAGATTTCCTGCACATTTCAGGTGGATTGAGGTACTTATAATGAATTATACAACGACACTTAGCCTTGTTGGTTGCCACGGAAATAGGGACAGTCGTCCCCATTTTTTTTTATATATTGAAATTTAGACGTTTGGTTATATTAATTTGTATCTCTTTATCTTCTTTATCAATCCCTGCCTTGTTATTCCAAGAATTTCTGATGCCTTTTGCTTATTTCCTCGTGTTTTCTCCAGAGCATCTTTTATCATTCTTATCTCAATTTCTTCAACTGTTTCTTTAAGAGATTGGCTATCTCCTCTTGCATACGATCTCACATGCGTAGAACCCTTTCCTTCCATTTCACGTTGGACCTGTTCTGAAAGGTCTGTCTTGTCTATAACATCACTTTCTGTCAGAATGACGGCCCTTTTGATTTCGTTCTCCAGTTCTCTCACATTGCCAGGCCAGCTGTAATTCACGATGCAATCCATAGCTTCCGCGGAGAAATGCATCTGGCCATGTCCAAGTTCGCTTGTAAGAATATTTAAGAAATGTTTAGAGAGCATGGGGATATCTTCTCTTATTTCTCGCAGTGACGGCATACGGATGTGAACAACATTTAATCGGTAATACAAATCTTCTCTGAAGAGTCCTTTATTAATTTCGCCGATCAGATCTTTATTTGTTGCAGCGATTATCCTTACGTCAACTGATATATCTTGTTTTCCACCGACCCTTCTCAGCGTCTGTTCCTGTATAACACGGAGAAGTTTAGCCTGAGCGGGAAGACTCATATCTCCGATCTCGTCGAGAAAGAGGGTACCGCCATTTGCCATCTCAAATTTTCCTTCTCTTCTTTCAACGCCTGTGGCAACCCCTTTTTCTATACCAAAGAGTTCACTCTCCAGTAAGCTCTCCGGAAGCGCGGCACAGTTAATATCCACAAAGGGTTGATTTGACCTTGAGCTATTGAAGTGGATCATGCGCGCAGCCAGTTCTTTCCCGGTACCGCTCTCTCCTGTGATCAGAATATTGATTGGAGTGTCCGCAATCTTTTCTATAAGATTTACTACGTCCTGTATTCTCCTGCTCGTTCCGATTAATTTACTTGTGAAGAACTTGCCCTTTACCTTATCTCTCAAGACTGCATTTTCACGCTGGATGCGGGATTTTGCCTCTTCGAGCTCCTTTATCAACTTTGCATTTTCAATTGCTACTGCCGCATTTGAGGCAAAGATTTCCAATGTTTCTTCGTCCTGTTTTGTAAACGATCCGTCATTTTTATTAAGGGTCTGTAAGACACCTACTGTTTTTCCTTTTATATCTTTCAAAGGCACGCATAGAATTGATTTTGTTCTATAGCCAGTCCTCTTGTCTATTTCTGGGTTAAATTTTGGGTGCGAATACGCATCTTCAATGTTTGTAATTTTCCCAGTCTTAAATGCTTCGCCTGCTATTCCTAGTTTCGCGTCGAATCTGATTATTTCAGGGGTTCCCATTGCGAGATGTGACCATAGTTGGTCTGTATTTTCGTCATATAGAAATAATGTTGTCCTGTCTGCGTCTACAATCCTTGAGGATTCCTTGACAAGAAAATCTAGAAGGACGTTTAGGTCTCTCTCTGCATTGATCATACGGGAGAGGTTAAAAAGGGAGTAGTGTTCTTTTACGAAACTGCTCTCTGAATCTTTATCTACTGGGTCCGTCATACTCGTAAAAAATTATATCATGCCTTAACTTTTAGCGTCAACTCCGTTTACGTATTGTGTGAACGGGGTTAACTTGTTGAAGAACGTTTATGTAACCTGCCTATACATCTTTTTGTAAATGCACTTGGATGGTCCGCCTGTAAACTATAAATCACCCCCGACTTACTCTTCCCCCTCAATGGGGAAGAAATCCTACCGTTCTCCTTGAAAAGGGAGGGGAAATTGTCTCCTCTCCCTATAGATATAGGGGGAGGATCAAGGTGGGGGTATTTGAAAACCGAAACTAGGGTAAAAAGCTACCAAGCGATTCTTTAATCTGTTTAACCCTCTTGGACCGCCTCTTTTTCCTCGTTTCAGCCTCTTTCCAAAGCCTTACTTCGTAAGGGGTCTCAGGTTTGAAACCGGGGAGGGGCTTTGGTTTACCGTCATCACCAATATGAACAAAGCTGAGAAAAGCGGTACATGTATGCTTCTGATCACCTGTGGTCAGATCCTCAGTAAGCACCTTTATTCCAACCTCCAAAGATGTGTTACCCACGTAGTTGATTCCGGCCTTGAGGATAATGACGTCACCAACTCTAATCGGTGAGTAGAAGTAAAGATTGTCGAGTGAGCCGGTGACTATTAATCCTTTTACATATCGTCCGGCAAGTATTGCCGCAGTCTCATCGATATCCAACATCAGTTTACCGACTGACATAAAGTTGCCGTAGAAGGTATCTTCCGGTAAGACTGCCCTGATCGTTTCTAGGTTAAATCTGGTCACCTCTGTTTCGTCGACAAGGTTCTCCGCCATTTCATCTCTGTTTGCCAACTCGGGCATTCTTGCATCTTTTCTGTCCTTGGCCTCTACATTGATTAATTCCTCAAGCTCACCAACTGGTGTTATTTTTTCCTTTACGCCCCTTGGTTTACCGTGTTCATCAACTGCTACAAATGCCAAATGAGAGGTTGTCGTTAATTTTTTCTCACCTGTTTCCGGATTTTCCGAGTGTACCCTAACTCCTACTTCCAGTGAACTATTCGCTATATACTCCACCCAGCTATCCAGAATGGCAATCTCGCCTACCTTAATAGGATTGATAAAATCTATGCTATCAGTTGTTCCAAGGACTGTTATACCTTTTGCAATTCTGGATGAGGTTATGCTCCCTGCTAACATAATCCAATCCATAATTCTTCCGCCATGAAGTGTCCCCAAGGTGTTTGCATGCTCAGGGAATACTAGCTGGATCATTTGATTTCTTGTTTCTTTGATGCTTGGCATAGTTATGAAGATGCTTCATTTAGTCTATCTACTTGTTCCGGAGACAGCCTCCAGCCCGAAGCACCGCAGTTTTCAATTGTTCTCCTAACGCTGTCGGATTTTGGTATTGCTATAACATAAGGTTGCGAAATGCACCAGTTTAGAGCAACCTGTGCTATGGTTTTATTTGTCTCTGAAGCTATCTGCTCTAATACCTTAAATCTGTTTCTCTTAAAAAGACTTGAGCCTTTCGCCAAATTTCCATTATCCAGGGGTGTATAGGCCATAATAGTTATCTGATGTTTTTGGCAGTATGGTAACAAATCATACTCAATTTCTCTGCTGTTTAGATTATACAGGACTTGATTGGAAACAATTTGATGGCTTTTCATGTATGCCTGGGCCTCTTGCATCTCTTCGAGTGTGAAATTACTCACACCAATATATTTAACAAGTCCGTCGTCCGCAAGCTTTTCCATTGCTCTAATCGTCCCCTTAATTGGGAAACGTGGATTAGGCCAGTGTATCTGATAGAGGTCAATATAATCGGTTTCCAACTGGACGAGGCTGCCCTCGGCAGCTCTCAGAACACCGTCATAATCCAGGTGCCTCCCGGAAACTTTAGTGGCGATAAAAACCTGGTCTCGAATTTCCTTTACCGCTTCGCCCACGACATCCTCAGTGTAGTAACCCTCAGCAGTATCTATTAATGTGGCTCCGAGCTCGATTCCCTTTCGGAGCGGCTCAACTCCACCCCTGTAGTTCCATGTGCCAAGCCCGATTTCTGGAACCATCACGCCGGTGTTGCCTAGAGTTTTAAATTTCATTTTTGATTAACTTCAATTTAATCAATTATCCATTCTTTTCAAAGAGAATGTGAATTTCTAAAAATATTAAATTTATCAATGCCGAGAAAACGTTGGATTAAAAATTGTTCGGTAAGATTATTTTTCATTGATGCTCCATTGTGCATGTGTCATTCCAGGGGAATCGAGTGAAGAAGATATTTGGATAACCGATGGAGCTTCTCCCTGCTTGAATTAAGGTGGGATTCTCGGGGATGATAAGAAGGGTCAATGCCCGTTTAGTATTCTCGGTATGACTTGGCGTACGAGGTCAAGAAGTTTCTTTTTTGGGCGGTGTTCCATGCCTTTATCTTATATCTAGTCACGACTGCAGACGTCTTAAAGTATACTCGCAAACAAAGGATTAAAGAGTTAAGGATCCTGCATAATGCGCAAAAAAAGATGATTTTACGGAAATAATTCCGTATAATCAGTAGTCAGGTCGTGGTAAGCTGGGAAAGCTACCGCGTCGTGGAGAGAAGGAAGGTTCAATCAGCAACACGGAGAAGGAAAAGGAGGTGATCCCGATGGGGCGTTTGTTTCTGGCTGGTGTCGTGACATGTCTGCTCGTGGCGATGGTGCACACTTCCTGGGCTGGGGAACCAGCCCGCAAGTCAAAAGGGGCGAGTATCCAAGGCAATGCGTTGATTCTAGAAGAAGGGTTTACGTTCAAAAGGACTGAGAAGGGTGTTCAACTGGTAGACCCAACCGGGCGGTACGCTCTTACATACATTTGCACGGGCTGCGATCGATGCGGGGTATCTGTTACGCCGCACGCGCTCCTCTGTGGTGGTAAATGTGAAGGCGGGTGCAGCTGGGAAGAGACGAGATAGGGCTTGCGGAAAAGGCAATGTGTTCGCTTTTATTTGGAATTTTCTTTTTTCGGGCGGTTTTCCGTTTTCCCTCTGTTGACGTAAAATTAGACTTGTTGTAAGATGGGCTGGACCAGCGATATGAAAACGGGAAAAAAGAAAGGGTCATTGCGTGACTTTGTACTGTTTCAATAATTTTAGTAATTCTGGATCGATCTGGGCGGTTCCGTCAATTTCTCCCTGTAACTTGGATACTCTAGTGTTCTTCCATAATTTCTAGCGGTTACGTGTTGTTGACTCAAAGGGAATCTTTACGTATGCTCCTACTCCCAAACGATAACAAACCATTAGGAGGCTATCTATGCGATTCTTATTGAAGGTCAACATACCCGTTGAGGCCGGGAACGCGGCCGCAAAGGCTGGAAAACTCGGTGCGACCATCCAATCCATTCTCGAAGATTTGAAGCCAGAGGCCGTCTATTTCACGGACAACAACGGACAGCGGACGGGGTTCATTTTCCTCGAGATGAAGGACGCTTCCCAAATCCCTGCGATTGCGGAACCGTGGTTCCTCGCGTTCAACGCGAGCATTGAGATTCATCCGGTCATGGTACCAAAGGATCTCGTTAAAGC